>NZ_JADDUM010000041.1 GCF_015163715.1 Pseudomonas cyclaminis | reverse complement strand
CGACCGCGGCGATGACTGCGTTAATCATGGTTACCTCAAGCAAAAACATAAAAAACAGGCATGCCCTCGCTCAGGTGGCCATTGGCTGGCGACCCGCGTGCAGGCTTTAAGGAGGTCTTATTAGAGGGCGCGCACTTTGCAGGAGGCGGGGCTGCATGTCAAAAAACCTGTGGCGAGGGAGCTTGCTCCGTTCGACAGCGCAGCTGGAGCCGGCTTTTAAGCCCCCCCTAAGGCCCCGCGCAAGCAAGCTTGCTCACCACAAAAGCAAATTTAAATTGATCGTTTGAATAAAGAAACCTCCAAGGCAGCCGATAACCTGACTCTATGTGCTTTCAGGTTAAGGATGTCCCGATGTCGCTCAGGCAGCTCTCCATTCAATGGAAAATCACCCTGCTCGCGGGCCTCTGCCTGCTGGGGATCGTGACCCTGCTGGTGGGTTTGTCTCTGTATCGCATGGCGCAGAGTTCGGAGCAGGTCCAGGCCTCCAGCATGCAGATGCTCAATACCTCCGCCCAGGCGCGCATCGAGGCCCAAGGCGAAGCCCAGGCGCTGGGTATCCGTCGCCAGTTCATGGATGCCTACCAGTACGGCCACGGCTTTTCCCGTCAGGTGCTGTTCCTGCGCGAGCAGGCCGAAAAGCGCTTCCTCGATGCCTTCGACACCCGCGAAGACCTGACCCGCCAGGTCAAGGCCGCCTTGCAGGCCAACCCGGACCTGCTGGGGTTGTCCCTGGTGTTCGAAGCCAATGCGCTGGACGGCAAGGACGATTTGTTCGCCGATCAGGCAGAGTTGGGCAGCAACGACAAGGGCCGCTTCGCCCTGTACTGGTCGCAGCCGACGCCGGGCACGCTCACCTCAATGGCCCTGCCGGAAAGCGACATGGCCGACACAAGCATCGGCCCCAGCGGTGAACCGGCCAACGCCTGGTTCACTTGCCCGCGCACGACGCTCAAGCCCTGCGTGATCGAACCCTACTTTTATATGATCAACGGCCAGAACGTACTGATGACCAGCATCGTCTTCCCGCTCACGGTCAATGGCAAAGTCATCGCATCGCTGTCGGTGGACATCAACCTCAACAGCCTGCAGGCCGTGAGCCAACAGGCCAGCCAAAAACTGTACGACGGCCAGACTCAGGTGAGCATCCTCAGCGCTACCGGCTTGCTGGCCGGCTACAGCGCGGACGCCACCCAGTTAAGCAAACGCCTGGATCAGGTCGACACCGCCAGCGGCGCGCAAGTGCTCAGTGCACTGGCCAGCGGCCCACAGATCCGCAGCCTGCGCACCGACCATCAGCTCAAAGTACTGGCACCGTTCGCGCCGATTCCTGACGGCAAGCTGTGGGGTGTGTTGCTGGATGTACCGGAAAAAGTCCTGGTCGGACCCGCCGAAGCGCTGAAGGCCCAACTGGATGCCGACAATGCACGTGGCACGCTGCTGGAATTGGGCCTGGGCCTGCTGGCCGCGGTGATCGGTCTGATGCTGGTGTGGCTGATGGCCCGCAGCGTGACGCGGCCGATCCTCGGCGTGGCGCATATGCTCGAAGACATTGCCAGCGGCGAAGGCGACCTGACCCGGCGCCTGGCCTACGACAAGAAGGACGAACTGGGGCAGCTCGCGGGCTGGTTCAACCGTTTCCTCGACAAGCTGCAACCGATCATTGCCGAGGTGAAGCGCTCGGTGCAGGACGCCCGTGGCACCGCCGACCAATCCGCCGCGATTGCGACCCAGACCAGCGCCGGCATGGAGCAGCAATACCGTCAGGTCGACCAGGTGGCCACTGCCTCCCACGAGATGAGTGCGACTGCCCAGGATGTAGCCCGCAGCGCCGCCCAGGCCGCGCAAGCCGCACGCGATGCCGACCAGGCCACCCGCGACGGTTTGACCGTGATCGACCAGACCACCACCAACATCGGCCACCTGGCGGCGGACATGAGCACCGCCATGGCCCAGGTCGAAGGCCTGGCCGCCAATAGCGAGAAAATCGGTTCGGTGCTGGAAGTGATTCGCGGCATTGCCGAGCAGACCAACTTGTTGGCGCTCAACGCCGCCATCGAAGCCGCCCGCGCCGGTGAGGCCGGTCGTGGCTTTGCGGTGGTGGCGGATGAGGTGCGCAACCTTGCGCGGCGCACCCAGGAATCGGTGGAAGAAACCCGCCTGGTGATCGAGCAACTGCAAAGCGGCACCGAGGATGTGGTCGGTTCCATGGGCAACAGCTACCGCCAGGCCCAGGGCAGCGTCGAACAGGTCGGCCAGGCCGTCACCGCTCTGCGCCAGATAGGCGATGCGGTCACGGTCATCAGCGACATGAACCTGCAGATCGCCAGCGCCGCCGAAGAGCAAAGCGCGGTGGCCGAGGAGATCAACAGCAACGTGGCGACCATTCGCGATGTGACCGAGTCGCTGTCGGAACAGGCCAATGAGTCGGCGCGAGTGAGCCAGGCATTGAATAGCCTGGCAAATCAGCAGCAGGGGTTGATGGATCAGTTTCGCGTCTGATCTGAATCAGCCGTAGATACGGGTGGTCAGATCTGGCGGTGTGGTAATTCAATCAGCACCTTGAGCCCGCCCAATTCGCTTTCCTGCAACTGCAATACCCCGCCCCACACCTCGACAATATCCCGCACGATCCCCAGCCCCAAACCGTGGCCGTCGATTTGCTCATCCAGGCGCGTGCCGCGGCTGAACACCTGGTCGCGCTGGGTTTCGGGGATGCCGGGGCCGTCGTCTTCAACCGCCAGCAGGTAGCTGTGGGCGGTTTCACTGATCGTCAGCCGCACATCGGCATCCGCCCATTTGCAGGCGTTATCCAGCAGGTTGCCGAGCAGTTCCAGCAGGTCTTCCCGGTCCCAGGGCAATTGCAGGCCGGGGGCGGCGTGGTAGCTGAGGTCCAGGTGCTCGCCATGGACCATGTTCAGGGTGGCCAGCAAACCAGGCAGTTCTTTTTCACAGTCGAACAAGGCGCCCGGCAGGGTTTCGCCGGCCAGGCGTGCGCGGTTGAGCTCACGATTGAGGCGCTGTTGCACCTGCTCCAACTGGTTGCGCAGCAGTTTGCTCAGCTCGGGATGATCCTTGAGCGCCTCGCTCGACGCCGCGCTCAGCAACACGGCCAGTGGCGTTTTAAGGGCATGCCCGAGGTTGCCGAGGGCATTGCGTGAGCGCTTGAGGCTGTCTTCGGTGTGGGCCAGCAAGTGGTTGATCTGCGCCACCAGCGGCTCCAGTTCCTGCGGCACCTGGGTGTCGAGTTGTGAACGCTGGCCCTGTTGCAGTTGGGCGATCTGGTTGCGCGCGGTTTCCAGCGGGCGCAAGGCACGGCGCACAGTGACCCGTTGCAGGACCAACACCAGCGCCAACGCCGCCAACCCAAGCACCAGACCGATCTGACGCATCAACCGGAAGCTTTCCCGCACTGGCGTGTAATCCTGGGCCACGCTGATTGAGATCGACTGGCCAAAGCGTTTGTAGTCCGAACGCAACACCAGCAATTGCTGGCCTTCCGGGCCCAGTTGCAGGTTGCCCTTGATTCCGGCTTCGGGCAGTTGGGGCAACTCCTGGTCCCACAGCGAACGGGAGCGCCAATGAGTGTCGGCGAAATCAATCCGGAAATAATGCCCGGAAAACGGCCGCTGATAGGCCGGCGACAGACGCTGCTCATCCAACTGCACGCCGTTGGGCCCGCGCACCAGGGCCACCAACAGGTTTTCAGCGTCGTTGCGCAGCCCTGCTTCCAGGTAGCGCTGCAAGCCAGCTTCGAATAACCACAGGCTGGTTTGTGCCAGCACCAGGCCGACGATCACCATCACACTGATCAGGCCCAGGCTGAGGCGGCGCTGAATCGACTTCATGCAGGGCTGGCGCCAAAGCGGTAACCCTGGCCACGCCGGGTCTCGATCACGGCGCGGCCCAGTTTGCGGCGCAGGTGGTTGACGTGGACTTCCAGCACATTGGAATCGCGCTCGGTCTCGCCGTCATACAAGTGCTCGGCCAGGTGGCTTTTGGACAGGATCTGTTCGGGGTGCAGCATGAAATAGCGCAACAGGCGGAACTCGGCGGCGGTCAGTTGGATCTCGTCACCGTCGCGCAGTACGCATTGACGGCCTTCGTCCAAGTGCAGGCCGGCGGCTTGCAAGGTGGGCTGGTTGGCCTGGCCGTGGGAGCGGCGCAACAGCGCCTGGATGCGCAGGTGCAGTTCTTCAGGGTGAAAAGGTTTGCTCAGGTAGTCGTCGGCACCGGCCTTGAGCCCCTCGATCCGCTCGGCCCACGAGTCGCGGGCGGTAAGGACCAGCACCGGAGTGGCCAATGCGGCCGCGCGCCATTGTGCCAACACCTCAAGGCCGGGCAAACCGGGCAGACCGAGGTCGAGGATGATCAGGTCATAGGGTTCGCTGCGGCCCTGGTACGCGGCGTCGCGCCCATCGGCCAGCCAGTCGACGGCATAGCCCTGGCGCTGCAGACCGGCCAACAACTCATCGGCCAAGGGTACGTTGTCTTCCACCAGGAGCAGGCGCATCAGTCTTCCTCATCTTTGATCAGCACACCGTTGGTGGCGTCGAGTTTAATCTCACGCACCACACCTTCGGTGGTCACCAGCTCCACTTCGTAGGCATATTGGCCGTGTTTTTTCTCAAGCTCCGCCTCCAGCAGACGGGAGCCGGGATACCGTGCCATGGCCTGCTGCAACAGTTGCTCCAGCGGCAGGATCACGCCCTGCTGGCGCAGCGCAAGGGCTTCATCCTGGTTGAGGTCGCGGGCCTGCAAGCCTGAGCAGAACATCACCAACACCAACGCCACGCGACTGCCGGTGCGTAAATTTACCTTCATTACGTATCCTGATGATTCTTGAGAACCTGCCCGGTGAGCGCGTCCAATTCAACGTCCCATTCAATACCGTTGCGATCTTCCAGTTCGACCTCGTAGACATACTTGCCGTACGCTTCGTCCAGATCGGTGTCCAGCAGCGTCGAACCGGGATGCAGGGCCAGCGCCGTGGCTTCCAGTTGGTCGAAGGCGACAATTGTAACAGTGGCTGGCACGGTCAGTGGCTTGTCGGGGTCCACGGCTCCGGCCTGGGTCGCCGTGGAGGCGATGATAGCGGCGGCGACCAGAGCAGTGAGGCGTTTCATGATAAGTCTCCGTTACACGATGTTATTCCTACGCCGGCCACGGTATCTGCTGCAACTTAACTGAAACTGAATTGCCACCATGGCAATTGCGCGGACAGCGGTTTTTCCCACAGCTTGCGAGATTTCCTATACTGCCCCCTCGCTTCAACAGAGACCGGTATGACAGCCATCCACATCAAGTTTCCCGCCCTGACCCTCAAGGCCGGCAAACGCGCCCTCTCCCGCATCCGCGAACAAGGCCTTGAGCCTGTCGATGTCGGCATCCTCCCCGGTGCGGCCGGCGGCCCCAAGGCGTTGGGCATCCAGGGCCTGGACCTGGCGCTGTTCGGCGACTGGCTGCCTCGGGCACCACGGGAACGGGCACTGATCGGTGCGTCCATCGGCTCCTGGCGCTTTGCCAGCGCTTGCCTGCCCGACCCGGTGCAAGGCCTGCTGGACCTCGGCCGCCTGTACAACGAACAACGCTTTGCCAAAGGCGTGACCATGGCCGAGGTCAGCCAAAGCTGCCAACGCATGCTCGACGACCTGCTGGCCGGCCGCGATGCGCGGGTGCTGGACAACCCCGACTATCGCCTGAACATCATGGTGGTCAAAAGCCACGGCCTGCTCGCCGATGACCATCGCGGGCGCCTGGGCTTGGGCCTGTCGTCGGTGATCGCCGATAACCTGCGTGGCCGCGCACGGTTGTCGCGGCATTTCGAACGATTGATCATCCATGACCCGCGCCAGTTGCCACCGCTGCATCCGCTGAAGGATTTTCCGTCGCGGTTTCTTGAGCTGGATGCAGGCAACCTGCGCCAGGCGTTGCTTGCCTCGGGTTCGATCCCCATGGTGATGCAAGGCGTGCGCGACCTGCCCGGCGCAGGCGCCGGCACCTACCGCGACGGTGGCCTGCTGGACTACCACCTCGACTTGCCCTACCACGGCGAGGACATCGTGCTGTACCCGCACTTCACCGATCGGGTGATCCCCGGCTGGTTCGACAAAGGCCTGCCCTGGCGGCGCAGCAATCAACAGGGTTTGCAGGACGTGTTGCTGCTGGCGCCGTCCAAGGACTACCTGGCCCGCCTGCCCCACGGCAAACTGCCGGACCGCAGCGACTTCAAGCGCTTTTTGGGCGACGACAAAAGCCGCAATAAATACTGGCAAACCGCGATGAGCGAAAGCCAGCGGCTGGGGGATGAGTTTCTGCAACTGGCGGATAACGGTGGTTTGGGCGAGCGCTTGCAGGCGCTTTGACCCAGCGGTATGCGCGGCGCGTGATCAAGCTGTTAAACTCGCCGCCTGCCAGATACCTGACCGAGCTGAAAATACTGTGGAAATCTTCAAAGATTCCACGGTAGCCTCCCGCCTGAAACCCTCCCGTATCAAACACCCCCTTAAAACCGCACGCCTAAAGACATTCGCGTATCACCTCGTACCACTCAATACCTTCCCAATGCCACTGGGTTAGTACATCATCCAGTACATCAGGAACAGTTTTGAGAGGATGTACTAGTGGCGCTCACGGACACCGCAGCCAGACAGGCAAAGCCAAAGGATAAGGCATACACCCTCCCCGACACGCTGGGGCTTTCTCTATATGTGGCTACCAGTGGAATCAAGAGCTGGCACTTTAGATTCACCTGGCTTGGAAAACAGGCAAGGATTTCTTTTGGAACATACCCGGAAACGGGCCTTAAGGAAGCGCGCTCTCGCAGAGATGAGGCGCGGGAAGACATTGCGTGCGGCGTGGACCCGCGCGAATCGAGGAAGGAGAAGAAGGCAGGACTGATTGAGGCTGGCGGACGTACATTCCGCCGCGTGTACGATGAGTGGCTGGCATTCAGAAAGGGCAGCATATCGCCGGGCACCTACCGGATCATCAGCAACTTGATGGAACTGGACGTGCTTCCAACACTTGGCGGACGGCAGATCGACACCATCAAGCGCGCCGACGTGATCGCCCTGATACGGCGTATCGAGAAGCGCGGTTCGGTGGTAACCGCAGTGAAGGTCAGGCAGCGTATGGGGCAGGTGTTCAGTTATGCGATTGCCACAGGCCTTATAGAATCGAATCCTACGGCAGAGATGCACGCTGTCACCGAGAAAGGCGCCCAGAACCGACCGCATCCATTCTTGCCGTTCAGCGAACTACCAAAGACCATAGCCACCATCCAGCAGTGCGTGTCAGGCCACCAGTTGCGAGCGGCGATCATGCTGATGATCTACACCGCCTCCCGCCCTGGCGAGGTCAGGCACGCAGAATGGTCGGAGATTGATCTTGAATCGGCAACCTGGACAACTCCGGCGCCGAAGATGAAGGCCCGCCGCGAACACGCCGTACCATTGCCGATCCAGGCCGTCGACCTACTCAAGAGCATGCTGCCTATCACCGGAGGCCTTCGCTACGTGTTCACCAACCGCAGCGACCCGACAGCCCCGATCGGCACCAATTATGCGAATAATGTCATGGACCTGTGCGGCCTGACAGGGAGGCAGTCTCCCCACGGATTCCGTCATCTGTTCTCCACGGAAATGAACGGGCGCGGCTATAACCGCGACTGGATTGAAAGGCAGCTCGCCCACGCAGACAGCAGCTTTATCCGCGACGTGTACAACCATGCCGCGTACCTGGAGCAGCGCCGAGAAATGATGCAGGAGTGGGCAGACCTGGTATCGGCCGGGCCATCCGGCTAATAACCTGCAGCTCGTCGCCTAAAATCGCTTCAAGGTCAAACCTCAATTACTGTACACGCATACAGTATTTGAGTTTGCCCGCCATGAACATCGACGACGACACATCAGTCTGGCTTGGCTGCCCTACCCCCCTAGAAATGTACAAGCATCAGTGCGCCCTGCTGGAAGACGAGCTCAACCAGACCCAGTCGGCGCTGAACAGGGCGCGGCGCAATATCGCAGGCCTGGTTCAGTTAAGCGATGATCTATCCACCGGCAAGACATCCGCCGAGGACGCGCTCAATAAAGCGCGCTCGGAGGTTTCCAGGCTCAACCGCGAAAACTCGGAAATGGACAGGAAGGTAAACGGACTTCTGATCGTGGCCGAGCAGCGCGATCACCTGTTCAGGGAGAATCAGCGGCTGTTGATGGAGCTGAAGACAATAGGGTTCGCGGATAGTCCCGCCCACACCGAATCGCGCACCAATCAAAACGCCGTAGCACGCGAAGCTATTTGTACCAAACCAAACAAAATCTGAAATAATCCATCCGCGAAGGTAGGGATCAATTGATGACGCCCCATGAAATAGTTCTATGGACAGAAATGCTAACCGCCAAAAACATTTTCATTGCCGCTGCAATTCTTATCGCCGCCTCTGCCGTGGTAGCGACTCTAAAGTACAAAAGCCCGACGACAGCCATAAGCTTCTGGGGCGACTCTCTGACGGCTGGCACGGTAGATGGCGTGTCGATGCCGTACCCGAATGCGCTCCAAAGGCTGGCGATTGCATCCTTTGACCTGAGATCCATTAAAAACCATGGGATCGAAGGCATGACTTCTACCCAGATAGCCTCAAAGTTTGGAGCAAAACCCCCCCTACTTACAGTGGACGGGCACGCAATACCGGAGTCGGGGAAAGTTGCCATCACATCTACCAGACATTCCAACCTGTCAAGCAAGTCGAACTACATTACTCTGAAGTACGACGGGACCCTGGCTGGCATCGAAGGCACCCTTGCGGTTAACTGGAATGAAAGCGCCCCTGAATTAGCAGGCGAAACGACATTCAAGCGCAAAGAGCGCGGCGATGTCGTGTCCGTCAACGGAGAAGCGCCCTTCGTAATCGACCAAAGCAAATGGTCAAAAAACGTAACCGTTATATGGTCCGGACGGAATGATGTTCTGAGTGGCTTCTCAAACGACTCCATCATTGAGAATATTGACTTAATGATTCGATCGATAAAAGGCAATGACCACTTTTTGGTTTTGTCAGTCACCGATGCATCTTTCGAGTCAGTCGACAGCCCGGGCTTCAAGCAGATATCTGAACTCAACAAGTCGCTATCAGAAGCCTACCCAGAAAACTGGGTTGATGTAAGAGGTGCTCTCGTGAACAGCTATAATCCTGAGTTGCCGGACGATGTTGCCGCGTTTGATTCGGGGAAAATCGCGCCATCTCTTTTTGTTGATGGGCTTCACCTCAACGATCAGGGCAACAAGATCGTTGCCCAAACGGTTTACTCCTTTATCAAATCAAAGGGCTGGTAACTTCCAGTCGAAGAGTCCGCCCCCCCCCCTCCCGTTACGGAACATCTTTGAAGAACAGGTGGTGCCCGAGGCGCAAAGTCTGCTTGGCCGTCATCGCCCAGGCCGGGGGCTTTGGCATTGTGGTCGCGTAGTAGTGCGTGGCCCCGCCCGTTGGATCCGGTACCGAGCCAGACATCACTTGATCCGCAGCGCGCTGTGCCTGGGCGAACTGCGCCGCCGGGATCGGCTTAACGCCGCTGAGGTATGAGTAGTTCGGGTCATTCTGGTTCCAGCAACTGAACTGCCATGGCTTCAGGCACACACCGGCGTAGCCCTCCCCCCACCACGACTTAGCCTTGCCGTCGAACACGCGGTTGCGGATGGTCCAGGCCACTGCAACCTGGCCGGCCAAGCCTTCGCCTCGCGCTTCGCCCCATAGTGTGCGAGCTAAGATATCGCGGTCTTTTTGGGAAGCGGTCATACTTTTCTCCAAGTAATAAAAAGCCCGCGCTAGGCGGGCGGTTTATGCAGAAGTCTCGATGGGGATTGGCGGCTCTGGCCATGCAGGCGCTTCAGGCCATCCCGGCTTGGTTTCGGTCTTGTTCACTGCGGAGCTGTACTTCTTCCACAGCTTCAGTAGTGCCAGGTCTTCTTCGCTGGCCTCATCAAGATCCGATGCGTACTGCAGCGGGTTGATACGCAGGGTTGCATAAGTCAGCAGCTTGTCGCGCGCAGCTCGTGCGCCGGCCAAAATCTCTTCGGCAGTTCTTTCGATTGGGCGCAGTTCTGGGACCCCTCCTTCACCCAAGACAATCTGGTTACCTTCCGATTGCCCATCAATTAAATATCGATATTCTTCATTCGTAAGTGGAATGAAGCCTGCGCCATCTTCAAGGTAAAACCCAAAGTTGTCTGGATTGAAAAAATACATAGCGAAACCTCTTTTTAATAACCAACGGCAAACCAGCGGATAGGTAGGCCGTTGGCGGTACCGTTCCGCAGCCTGAACTGAGAAGCCGAAACTACAAACGCCGCAACTTGATATTCGGTGTTAGCGCCGGAAGTGTTTGAATCAGCACTTATGGTGCCGCCCAAGAAAAGACAGGCGTTCGGAAATACCAGCGGAAAGCTCTGCGTAGTGGTGGACCCGTTAACCAGCCCCCACTGAAAGACCAGGCCAAGCAACCATGAAGGCAGCTTTAGATAACCGTTGGCAGCAAACGACGCTTGAAAACCAAAGCGAAGTTTGAGTGGAGTTACAGCGGTCGCACCATCTGTGCCGGCGTCTGTCTGCACTTGTGTCGCAAGCTTTAAAACGCCAGATACAGTTTCGCTGGCCTGGCCCGTGGAAGGCAGTTGGTTGAGCAAGACAAAATCTGTGCCGTCGTACTCTATGTCAGACAGCTGGTTGACCGCGTAAACGGCAGGAACCTTGGCTCCAGTGCTGTCGTATTGCTTTAACAGTCGAGTGCCAAGACCGGACACGCTGATGGTGGTCGTAGGGGTGCTTGCCTGGCTGAATTTCGCACGAAAACGCAAATTGATTGAGTAGGCTGAGATTGCTGGCTGTGGGGTAAGGACCAGTGCGGCGGCCGTGCCGGTGGTAGTGAACGCGGTGTACTCTTGGTATTGTGGATTTTTGAATACGTAAGCGCACGCCCAAGCGGTGGATCCATTCGACACGAAGCTAACCTGCTCTCCAGCACGCAGTGCAAAGCTTGTTGTTGATCCAGACGTGGGGTAGTTGATCAGACCAGCACCGCTCACCAAGATTGTTACGTCCATCCTCGCTGCAACCGTTACGCAATCCCCACTTTTAGTTGTGGACAGCACGGGCAACGTTGGCGACAGCCCGCCAGAAGTTACGAGATTTGCACTGCCAGCCGGAAGCGCTGCCGAGGTTGATACGATAGAAAAACTGGCATAGTTACCAAGGAGCCCGCGCAAGGCGGAATAGTACTGCGAGGAACCAACAGAGTCGACGTTGCCGTCAGCTGTGATTCCGGCGGCAGCGAGTAGGGATTGGAAAAAGCCTTCCTTGTCGTTTGCCCAGTCCTTCTCTAGGTAAGATCCATCTTTGGCGGTTGGTGTTGTTCTGTTCTTGAAAGAGCCTTGAGGGTAGCCTGCGGATGGATTGGTGAATCGACCCGGGTATCGCTCGTTAAGCTTAAGTGCCATGTTACGCCCCTATATATCCTGCAAATTCTGCTTGATCGTCACCGAATTCAGCATCCATATCGCCAAACTCGACCATGTTGAATCCCTCAAGGAATCCGTTAAATTTGACTGCCTGAGGTCTTGGTATTAAGCCGGCACTGAGTAGAGCGAACCGCTCAAGGTTGGTTATCTGGCCGTAGAACTCGATGCTGAACGACATGTCTTCGCCATCTGTAACGCGCAGCACATCGGCCATGGGAAGAAGAAAGTTCATGCCGTCGAGGATGTTCTCGATGGTCGCGTCGCCGTTGTTCTTGACGATCTTGGCCTTTATGACCAGCCGGTACAGCTCGTCTGAAAGCTGCCCGTCCTGATCAATCGTCAACGCGCTGAACATGGCATCGTCGTCGCCAAACTCACCGCCGTCGGTTAGATCGAACAGAGCTGGGTTCATTGGCATTGAGCCAACGAAGCTCCGCGGCGCCACGACGATCCGGCCGATGACGTTCAGTTGCTCACCGACCGCGCTATCAATGTCGTAGCTCTTGCGCACGGCCTGAGCCGCCGCCTCAATGTCCCCGCCAAGATCCCTGGCGATTGCGTACCAGGCCACCGCCTTTGGCTTGTCGCGGTACTGCGCGTATATGCGGTCTGGGATGTTCATCACGTGATCACTACGGTGATGTTGCTCTCCGTCCACCGGGACATCTGGTTGTAGGCGATTGCGACATTGGCCTGTCCGCCATTGAGGCTGGATGAGGGCAGATCTACGTAGCTGTCGCCGTACGAGCCGATGACCTTATTGACCGGCGTGAAGATCGTGCTGAATGGCACGGTCTCGCCAATATCAAAGCCGTCGATCTTGAAGCCGACATCGGCAGGAATCAGGTCGCCGGCGGCGTACTCCATCATCGCCTCTTTAATAAGCTGATCGGCGTTCGGTGGAAGTGAGCCGTCATTTACGACGCGGATGATCGCGATCATGTCTACGTAGATCGGCCGGCTTGCCCGGATCAGCTTCTTGTTGGTCGGATACTTGGGAGACGTAACCTCGACCTGGAAGGGTGTTCCTGCCTGATACAGAGTTGAGCCAGGGTTCTTCTTCAGGTAGATGGCCATTGCCACGTCATCGTCAGTCCCGCCGTCAATGATCGGCGCTATGGAGTGGCGCGGAAGGCCGTATGGGTTGTCTACTGAAACCGCGCTTATATTGGTGTCGTTCTCGTACACCTTCACCCGGCGCACGCCGTCCACGCCGAACAGTTCGCCGATCATTGAGTCGATCTGGTTGTTGCCTGGGCGCCCGACGGCTGTAGCGCGGGTGACGCGCAGTTGCTCATCGCGCTGACCGTCAGTACCTGGTGTTGCCGGCGCAGCGTTCGTGACGCTGGCAAGCCCTGCCACTACATCAACGATGCGGGTAATAGTGCCGGCGTCAGCCTGGGTAGGCCCGATGACTGTGCAAGTCGCGTTGACGGTCGCCGACCCCAAGGAGTCTGCTGTAACGGCTTGGTCAGTCGTCCAGCGGCTGCCGGTGGTGACGGACTCAAAGCGGTTGCCTGCCTGAATTGGCGTGCCTGGTGTGGCGGTGATGGTCAGTTGCACACTGGAGCGAGACCCGCCAGATCGGATGGTGCCAGTCAGCGAGCAGACAATATCCAGGTCACTGCCCTTGGCCTTGTTCGGGTCTTTCGAGTTGTAGGCCTGCTGCAACGTCTCGTCGAGCGCGTAAAAGATCTCGGAGTCGTGCGCCATCTTGAGGCCGTCTGGCGTCGAAGGGTCCAGGTTCCACAGTGGATCAATGTCCAGATAGAACTGGCGCTCCTGGGCGAACCAGTCGTTTTGCGTCTGTAGCACGTAGCCGGTCGAAGTCAGGCTAGCCATTCAGTGTTACCTCTTCCAGGCCGAACTCGGTGAGAATCCCAGCGGTTACGCTGTATTTGCGGTTTTCGATATTGAAGTCAGCGGAGAAGCTGGTGAGCCGGATCACGCCAGGCGTGTTGGCGATTCGCGCTCGCAGCGCCGCCTCAGCGGCGGAGAGGCTGGTGAACTTGCCCAGAATCTGCTCGTACCACGGCGTGCCGTCGGTGATATCTCGGAAGTACTCGCCCAAGAACAGGCGAAGGCGGGTCAGCACGGTCTGTGCCACCTCGGACTGACCGGTGATGAACTGCTGCCCACGAGTCACGATGTCGCCTGTTTCGTCGTCCAGTCTGCGTACGGTCATATAACTGGCACTCCGCTTGTCCCGGAGCCCGGGGTTACACCGCCATGGCGGTGTGTGTTGAGGTTTGTGCCAGCGGCGGTGATGACGTTGCCGTCTGGCGTGATCTTCAGCCCGTTGATCAGAAAGGTGCCGTCGGCCTGCAACTGAAAGCTGCCGGCGCCGTTTTGCATTAGGGTTGTGCCGTCGGCCAACACGTTGAACCTGGCTACCCCGTTATCCATTGAGATGCTGTTGTCGTTCTTCAGCCAAACGAACTGGGAGCCATCACGGTTGCGCATGCGCACGCCGTTGTTCTGGAAGTCCGGCAGTGCATTTGGCACGGACCTGAAGCCCGGCAGGAACATGGCGTCCTGCATGTTGTGGAAGCGCCCAATTGGGTTGGTTGCCACCCCGCCGCTCTGCACCCAACCGTCAATGCAGCGCTGGGAGAAAAGAATGTCGCCCTCACATCCTGAATCGATCTGGTACTCGACGCAGTAGTCACCTCCGGGGAAGTAAACCGGAACCTCAATGATTGGTGGGATGGTGAACTCGGCGCCGTTTATGTCGACGCGGGCTATGCCAGGCTGCACCTGGGCGAGCTGCTTGACCGGGTCGAACGTCAAGACGTGTCCAGGCAGCGACGTGCAGACCCCCTTCAGGATCTCCCGAAAAGCGTCACGAATAAGCTCCGGCTGCCTCGTGCGGCCTTCTGAATCGAGCATTTAGCCACCATTAACTTTTCGCAGGCATTAAAAAACCCGCCGTAGCGGGTCGTGTGCTAAAACTGCTCAAGGGGGAGGATCTAGGTCATTTTTAATCTTGAACCTAACCATCCCCCATGATCCGTATTTGGCTATTTCAGAGCGAACGATGGGGACGATCTTTTCTTTCCCCAGCTTGTCCAGGTAGTACATCACGTCCTTGTGAGCATCTACCTCTGACTCAAGGCAGATATACATGAGTCCGGCATTTGTAGTGCCGCGCCTGGTTGAGCGCTCATAGCAAAACGGATAGGACGCTTTCGTATAGAAATCCTCTCGATTCTCGCTATCTAGGCGAACCACCTCACCGATCCATTTCACATGATTTGCGAGGCAGCTTGAGAGTTTTTTATCATCAAGCACACCTCTTGAGGTTGACTCGTATCGACAGATCGAATCCGAATCTACTGAAAGAGCCTGCTGACTTTTAATCTCTGGGAGTGCCGCAATAGCGCTGCAAGAAAACAATAAAAAGCCGATGCAGAATTTTGTGTTCAAGGTCAGATATTCCTTCTCTGTATGCTCGCAATCTATCAGATAGAGAAAACTCTCACCATCGAGGGACTACCTCACGAACTGCTGCCCACGCATGTAGGAGGTGTTGACGGACGCGGCGGCCTCGCCGCGAGTGATAACTCCGTTGCGATTCACGTCCAGGCCTGAGTTTGCTGCGTACTCGCGCTGGTATGGGCCGCTATCACGCTCCCACATCACATACGAATCCGGCCGCCCCACTGCCGCAGGCCAAAGGACTGCCAGGTAAGCGTCACCAAGGTTACGGATACGGCCCGCGTACGGCTTGTAGTACGCCTCCACGTAGTCGAGCTGACGGACAGCGGTCATCCGTGCAAGCTGGGCAGTGGATGTGCCGACACCGCGCGCCGAAGCCTCCAGTAACTGAATGAGGCCTGTTGCGGTGCTGCCTGGGTTTCTTGCTGCCGGGCTGAACGTATAGCCCGTCTCGAACCCCATCACGGCCATGAGCCAGTTCGGGTCAAAGGACAGCTGGTCGCATATCTCCCGCACCTTTACCCGGAACGCCTGGTCAACCCTGGCACCCCATATCAGTTTCCCGTTTTGCGGCGTTGCGGTCTCGGTTGCCGCCGGCGTTGTGCCGGCGCGCAGGCCGTCGATCTCGGTTCGCCAAAGGTCACTGTGCGAATCGCCGGAATGCTTCATGGCGAAAATGTTGTACTCGCCGTTTGCGCTGGCATCACCGCTCAGCTCGGATACGAAGAGGTTGCCGGTGTTGAATGTGGCGAATTCGCTCTCCACATCGATGCGACCATTTGCCCTGAGCGATGGATTCAACTGGACTGAGACGAACACGCCAAGACCATCAGGCCCCCTGGACACCTCTGGAATCCCTATCATTCCATTGAACTGATCAACCTTCACCATGGTGGTGACGCGCAACATGTTCGGTTTGGTTACGATTATCCGGCCGCGATCCTGCAACCACTGAAATTTATATGCGTATGCCAATGCATTCATCGCGGAAGGAATATCGCCGTCAACGACGAGCCCAGACGATAGCGGCTTCGCGTCGGAAAACTGAGCGTTGTCGATATCGATAGGCAGCGGCCATGAAGCAGCAAGGGCGCGAAGTACTTCTTCTACCCTTGCACCGACGCCAAACGATAGCTGAGAGGAAGCTCGGTCAACGGCAGGCTGTCCAGACCGGCATATTAATCGCGTGATTATTTCAGGTGCGCCTGGCTCCCTCTCCCGTAGTACGTTGGTCACAAAGCCAGTGAAAATCGCATCGACGTTATCGTTGTATCCAGCCCGCAACACGATGCTCGAGCGCTGGGTAATAGCAGACCCCTTGTTCATGTTGTAAAGCCGTATGTCAGCATAGGAAATCACATTCTGTGGAGCTATATCGACGCTAAACTGGATGCGGAACTGCCGGCGCCCGGACTGAAGCCCGATGTAGGGCTGGCCGTTCACATCGATTGACCAAACACGCTCTCTCATGTTTCCACCAATGGAGGTATCCAGACGAGGAAGTTGTCGATGCCCAGGTTGTCCAGGGTCACGTCTTTGCCGGTGAACACCATCTGACCGATAGCGGTCCGGTAGCTTTGGATGATGTCGCTGCCCGGCTCAAGCATTGCACCGGCCACGATGCGGCTGCCGTCACGCAGGAGGTTCATTGACCATGCCGGCACATCCAGGTAGGAGATGAAGTCAATTTCAAAGTCGATTAGGTTGTCACCGAGCTGTACGCCAAAACGCTGGTGAGCGTTGGCGGCACCGGCGCGCAGCGGGATGGTGTACATCAGACGACTCCGTCAAGGATTCCGTTTACCGACTTCGAAACGCTGTCGGATGCTTCTTTGGCGATTGCCTGGCCGCGGTTGATGGCGCGAGTCAGCGCCGACTTTGACGGATCTCCGTCACGCAGCTGATCAGGCGTGCACTGGTAGTCCCGCTGGATACGGTCCAGGTCGATGACCTCCTGCATCTCCACGACGAACTCCAGGCCTCCCTCGTTGCGCGGCTCCTTTGTCCGGGACAGGCGCGTGATGGCCATGTTCTTCAGCAGGATGTCGCCGGCGTCGATGTCGAAGGGGTCGTACGACTTCATCAGCCAGATCAGGAAGTCGAGCGTGGTGCTTGCCCTGGTTTCATCGCTGCCGGCCAGCCAGCCAGCCGACAGACCAGCCACCGTCGATACGATGGGGTTGTCAGTCAGGTTGGAAAGCGCGCCGCCGAGAAAGTCCGTCAACTGAACCTTGACCGGGTTGTTGCTGATTGCCCCGGTCATTGTCCACTTGAAAGGGTTCAGGATGCGGTGGTCGGAGATCCTCACGCCCGACTCAATCGGGATGGAGGTGATCGTCACCGTCGCCTCGAACGTGTCCTCCAGCACCGCGTCGAACGAGTAGCCAGCAATGGTCGGGGCTTTGCGCGTGAAGATGTTGATGATGCTCACGGCTATCGCTCCGTAGTGGTCTTCAGGTCGCCAAGGGTTTCGTAGTTTTGGCGCTCGTTGACCTGGTTGATCTTCGTTTCCAGGGCCTGGCCGTCGAGCTCTAGCGTGATGCCCAGCTGGTTTTTCACGTTGATAGGGGTACGAGCCAGTACACCGGCAAGCACCTCAGCTGAAGCCTGCCGGTCTTCTTCCGGCGTGGTTCCGCTGGTAGGTGGCATGCTATCTGAGGCTGACCTATGCCCGAACATATCGCTATCCGGGTCGTACCGAACCTCGTTGGCCGCTCCGTCTCTACGGTCAAGATAATCGACATCCTCTTGGGTCCGCTGAACCTGGCCCGAATATACGTCTGACTTGGCCCTGTCGACGCCGAAGAGCTTGTCGAACATCGGGTCAATATAGGGCGTCATGAGGTCGGCCAGGCTGATTGCCATGCCAATTTGCCCAGCGCCTTTCAATGCCCCGCCTAGACCTGTAAGCCCGATCTTTGAAAGGCCAGCGCCCGCGACCGCTGCCGCCGCACCTACACCCACCCCAGCTGTCGCCTGAGGATTCTCGGCCAGAGCATCTACACCCTTGCTGATCTCTGGTCGGTATTCCTTGAGGAAGTTGTTCACTCCGGCAGTAGCGCCGATAAGGCTTGGCAGAAACTTATCAGCCAGCTCGTTCTTGACGCCTTCGATGATCAGGCCGAGTTGCGCCGAGTTGTCCGCAAGCTTCCTGCTGTTCTCGGTGAGTTGATCGACACTGCCAGTCAGCGCATTGGCTCGCTTCATTGTCTCGTCGAGCTTTTCAACACCACCGGCGAGCGAGCGGAACACACCATCAGACAGCCCGAGCGAGCTTTGAACCTGCGCGCGCTGCCCCTCGTCCAGCTTAGGGATCATGTCCGCGAGGGCGCGCATGAACTCTTCGCCAGTATTCGTCTGATACAGCGAACTGACATCAATGCCGGCGGTGGCCAGGTCATTGATAGGGCCAGCATCACCCTTGAGGCGCAGGTTGTTCTGGATCTCTTCAAAATGCGCCAGGGTCTCAACAGCATCCGCCGCATCCCCGCCCATCAGTTTCAAGGCGTTACCGTAGTTGTACACGGCCGCCTGAGACGTGCGCAGGTTCTGCGTGGACATGGCCAGCTTGTCTACGCGGTTGGCCACACCAACGATAGCGCTGGCGCCTGCGCCGAATGCCCCGACGAGGGCCGCCGATATGCCAAGTGCGTTCGACTTGATCCCATTGAGGCTGGCGCCAATCTTCTTGTCGCCGGCCTCCAGGGCCTTAGTGTCATAACCGATGCCGATCAGGAATGACTTCAGTACTTTGCTAGCCATTCTTCGCAGCCTCGTATTGATCCCACAGCTCATCCATGGCCTGGTTGAAGCGCTCTACGCTGGCTAGGGAGTAGGTTCCATCTTCAAGTTGCGCCCAGGTGCACAGCGGCGGGCACACGCCAACAATCCCGACACACGGGCGCATCAGGTACCAATTTACTGCGCTGCGCTTTCCGCGCCCGGCTGCCTTGGGCCTTTTTCGCCGCTTGGCAGCCAGTCGAAAAAATCGGATAGATTCCAGCGCAGAGCTTCGGCCAGCAACTGGTTGTACTGCACCATCTTGCCGCCGAAGTCGGCGACGGTGACCGGCCGCTCGGTGCCATTGATGAGCACCTTGCCCATCAGCACGTTTGCAACCTGGGTCTTTACGTCCTGACGCATCGACATGAACATCGAGCAGAGCACCCGGTCATCAACCTCAATGCCCGCCTGCGCGGCCGTGGCGAATCGCTCCAGCACGGCACCGGACAGAAGTGACATCAGGCGGTCTTGATCGACTGCGCTGGCCATGGCGGCGTTGTACTGCACGCCGCCAATTGTGAATGGTTTCACGCTCATCTATCAGCCCCTTGTCGCTTCCCAGATGTTGAACTGCATCGTGAACTGGTCGTCCGTGATGGTTGAACCGGCCCGGCCGCGCTGGCCGTCGTTCACGATCACGCCTTCCGAGCCAAGCGCTGTTTCCAGCGTGCCGATCTGGGTGAAGGTCAGCGTGATGTTCGCGTTCGAGTTCAGCAAGCCCTGCACGTATGCAGAGTCAGACGAGCCCGGGTTGAGGTAAACGTTCACCTCGCGACCAGGGTTTTGGCGGTCGAGACGGACGGCGTTCCCGCCCTGACCTCGGCGCAGCTGGCTGCGAGGATCGATCGGCGCGTCCGTATACGGGGTAGCGGTATCGCCCCAGTCTTGGATCTGCCGGCCATTGATGGTGACGACGGTAAGGTCGTTCGAGAAATTACTCAGGCTCATGGGTCACCTATCAATAAACGTCGAGGTCAACGTCAACAATGTGGATGGCGCCGGCGCGGAACAGGCGGATACGCAGCGGTGCGGACTTGCGGGCGTTACGGTCGGCTTCCGACAAATCGAGGATGTCCTCGGGCTTAGTCAGGATCTCGAAACCGATGGTGTACTTCTCGAGCCCGTCATCCGGGTCGATGTAGTTGCGCGGGCCCAGGTATCCGTTATTGATGAACTGCTGCATGGTTGCTCGGGCGGCGCCGATCAAAACAGCCTGGCCGACCGGGGTCTGGGCAAGCTTGGTGGTCTGGTTGGCCACTGCGTTGTAGAGAGATGTGGTCAGGTAGTTGACGCATGCATCAAGGTTCACAACATCGTCGATGAACTCGCCGTAGGTGCTGTGCGTGATCGTATTCAACCATCGGCCAGAGTCTGTCGATCCTTGGTTATCCACGACGGTGTAGAAGACTGCCTTCTTCTTCGCATCCTGCATCGCCGTGTAGGCAGTGCCTTGAAGGCTCTCTGCGGGCACGCCTGGCGACTTTTTGAACTCGCCGGTGATGGTAGAGCGGTCTGCGCTGTAGTTCACCGCAGCGAAGTGCTTGGCCAAGGCTGACCCGGAGTAGGCATCAGTGGCGTGCGCAGCAGTGAACGCATGCCGGAAGCCGGCAGTAGTCAGCGCGCTCGCCACGTCAGTGGTCAACGCAGGGTTGCGAATTTCAACAACTGCTGCGCCGGTCTGATTGTCGATGAACATGCTGGTGTTGTCTTCGCACCATTGGGCGATAGCCAGCACGTCCGCCTTCACTGCCAGGATAGGCGCTGTCCACATGGTCCAGTACCACCAGAGCAGGTTGCGAGCCTTGTTCAGTGTCTGCACGCGGGTGGTATCAGCGGTGGCCACACCATAAACTTTCAGTTCGCGGGTGGCAGGAGTTCCGCCAAGCCAGCGCTGAGCCGCTTTGTACGTATCGGTCGTGTCCGCGAAATCAACAGACAGCGCAGCGAGGGTGAAATAAGTCCGGTACGTGTCCGGAAGGAAACCTACTGGCAGTCCGACCTGCGGCGCGAACAACATGGCGCTGGCAAAGTTCGCATTGCCCAGGCCTGCCGGGCTGATCCGGGCATTAATCCGGATGATGTTGGTAGCAGGATAGCTCACTGTGCTAGCTCCAATGGGTTATGTGGGATCGACTTCCACGGTGAAGGTCTGGATGACCTGCGCTTTTTCGTTCTCGAGGGCCACAGTGGCACTCAGGATGTTGTTGGCGACCGGCAGGCTGCTGGCCTCGTACATCAGGCGGATGGTGATCTGCGCCCGCGGCTCGAAGTTGGCCGATTGCAGGCTGGTCAGGTTGTTGACGGCATCGGTGCTGTTCCAGCCTATCTTGGCCTTGAACAGCATCATGCTAACGTCCGGCCGCTTGTTGGCCTGCTTCAGGCGCTCGGCGTACATCAGGGCCTCGCCGCGGTAGAAGTTGACGCTGGCCGAGCACATGATCTGCGCTCGCACATCGACCTCCACCTGATCACCAGGCACGTTGCGCGAAACGATGTTGGCCTGGCCGCGCTCACTGACCGACTGCCTGGGCGTGATCGTCGCGTAGGCGCCCTTTGGCGCAGGCATGCTGCCAGGACCGACCTGATCGGCCAGCAGGCACTCAGGAACACCGGTCGCCAGCATCACAATCGGGCGCAGCTTCTTGAATAATTCTTCGTTTGTCATGCTGGGCCGCCCGACTGATCGTCGATTCTGGTGACGATGACCTTGCAGTAGTTCCGCCACCAGCGGTTGTCGCACTTGACCGACTTCCACTGCTGCCCCAGAAATTCCCAGGTTCCGGTTTGGTCTATGCCCTGCATTTCGCCCTGATTGATGTAGATGCGCCGAACATCAACAATCCGCTCACCTGCGCGCTGGACAAAATCTATCTCGCGGTCGCTGGCTGGCTGGATATTCACCACGTATGGAGACGCAGCAGATGGCGACGCCACCCAGATACCTTCGACCCACGCCCCGGCTGTCGGGGTGCGACTTGCCGGTACGCTCTCGAACACGCCATCGATCTGGCCCTCCATATTCAGGCTCATTCGAGACCCTCCGATGCGGGACCAATGGAAACTTGGTGGGTGACCGACTGGCGCATGGCGCCGGTATCGATCAACGGGTTGCTGCTGCCCTTCTTGCGAATGGTCGATGCGGCATTTGGCGGTGTCTTCAGATCGGTCATGTAGACCTTCACCTTGCCTGCGGCCACCACACCGACCGCCTCGAGGATCTGGTCCATCGACTTGCCTGCCTCCATACCATCCTGGATGGTCAGCAGCACCTCAGGCGTTGCGCCCGCGACCCCTGGCTCAAGCCATGGCCTGGCCGGGATGTTGATGGTGTGCGCCTGGGTCACGCCCAGCTCCATGTATCCCTTGCCGGTCTTGAGGAAGCGAACCTCATCGCGGTCGGCAGCAGCTTTGCTGGCGTAGCCGTACGATGTTCCGCCCGGGTGCTTGATGTCTGCGCCGAACTCGTTGATAGCGCCAAGACTGGCCATGGTCAGGTCACCCGACTCAACGTCGCCGGCTTCCTCATGGATGCCGACGGTGACAACCTTGTTCGACTTCAGCGCGTTCAGCTCTTTCGCCAGTTCATCCTGCAGCTCCTGAAAGCCCTGGATGTCGAGAGTGATCATCTAAACCGCCTTAGCACCCATACCGGCGCGCTTCTTAAGCCTGTAGAACTGTTGGCCGTAGTTGGTGTAGGTGAGCCAGTCGGTGCCCGCGTCCATCATCTGCGGCACTCGGTAGGCGATCGATTCGTCGCCGACCGACTTCTGGGCCACGTTGAGGCGGGCCTCGGAGTTGGGCGTGCCGTTTGCGCCGAGCGTGGCAAAGTTGGTCGCCAGCCAGTGGGCTGCGAAGTACTGCATGCCACGCCACTTGAAGTTGTCGCAGGTCAGTTCGAGAGCGCCCCAACGGCTTGAGCCTGTCTCGGTACCTGCCTCGCAAAGGGCCTCAACGATGTACTCGTCGGGCCACTTAACCGGATCTGCGAAAGCCTTCAGAACTGGATTGCTGCGGAAAGCCGCAATCATCTCGGGGGTGATTATCATGGGCTCTCCGGTATGAATGAGTGGGCGCTAGGCGCCCGGGTGTTACTCGCCCTTGGCAGCCTTGGCTTTGGCGATTTCGGTGCGGAGACGCGGAGCGCCCCAGCGGCCGACTTCGATGCCGAGCTCTTCGGCTTCAGCACGCAACGCTTCGATATCGTCGTCGCCCTCATCATCGTCTTCGATTTCCAGCTCGTCAGCGCCAACGCGGCGCAGGTCGCCGCTCTTCAGCAGAGCCTTGACGAAATCGATCTTGGCTGCAGCGTCTGGCACTTCGACCGCTGGGTTTTCGCCTGGCAGGATCGGGTAGCTTGTTTCAGTGCCATCCACAAGGTGGTTGATGGTGATCAGTCGTGCTGCTTCGTTCTTCAGGAACATGTCGAATCCTCGCCCGGAATCATTGGCCGCCGCCCCGGGCATAGCGGAGGCGGCCATGGATCGGCTGGTTAGAACTGGTCGCGGTACGCGCCAGAGAACGGATAGCGGAATTCAACACCGCTGATCTTGTACTCGCACGGCACGTTGACCTTGAGGTTCCACATCTGCGGGGCCAGGGAGCGCCACGGGATCGGCACCTGCATGCCCAGGTTCTCGTCGTTCAGCTCGTAAGCAACAATACGGTCCTTGTTGCCGTTGGACACGCCGGCGGCGGCCAGCTGAGCAGCGGACAGTTGCAGGCGGCTGAAGATGTTGATCGGACGACCGGTCAGAGCGGTGTACTGGTTGTTGGTGCGGAAGTACTCCAGCATCGTCTTGTCGGTGATGGTGCCCATCCGCTTGTTCGAGATGAACGCGAAGCGCGCAGCATCCAAGATGATCGTGTCTGGCAAGTGAACAGTGGCCGAGTTGAGGTAGACATCAACCAGGATCTTGTTCAGGTCGGCGACGATCTGGTCGCCGGTAGTAGCAGCGTTGTACCAGTCCAGAGTGGAGTTCGACAGCGCCAAGTTGGCGTTGTTGAACAAGCCGGTCATGCCGCGAGCGGCGTCACCGAAGTAAGCCACGCGCTGGGTGTGTTCCTGGGCGCCACGGAAGGCCAGTTTAGCCTTGGTAGTGTCCAAGGGAATGCGCATCTGCTGCGACTTGCGCAACTCGTCCAGGCTGTAGCTGTACTTGTTGCCGGCGTAGCCGATAGGAACGGTCGACTTGTTGGCGTTCAGCGTTACGTCTGGCAGGTCGTCAGCGCTGGCGCCGATGAATTTTCCGAGAGTCACGCCGTCGTAGCTGATGTAGTCCCACTGATCGACCCACTCCGGCAGGGAGGTATCGACCGGGATCAGTTCCATGTAGTTGATCGCGGCGTACTTAGCCTCGTAGATACGAGATTCCAGGCTCGCCAGTTGGCTGATGTAGAACGCCAGGCCGTCGTCGAGGGTCGGGAGACCGTCGTTGAAGGTCACTTGGTATGCATCGCGGCCGATCTGGTGCGCGATAGCGGCATCGATGGCTACGACGATTTTCTTAAGCTGAGTCATGTCGATTAGCCCCCGACCTTCAGAGAAATTTTAGCCAGTGCGCCGGCGCCGGCGGTGCTGACCCATTTGGCGTTAGGGATCAGGACTGCCAGAGTGGCAGCAGCGCCGACCACGTTGGAGAACTGGCCCTGGTTGGTGCCGGTACCGTCGCCGACGACCAGGTACACCGGGTCATCCTTGACGACTGCTACGCGAGCAGTCACCCAGATAGGCGCCATGGTCTCGACGGTCATGTCGCGTTTGGCGACAGCGCCGAACACGTCGGTCGAGGTGTAGGCACGGTTCAGCTCGCGCTTCACGACGCCGATGAACTGGGCGGCGGTCGAAGCGGCTACCGGCAGCTTGGCGCCGTCGTCACCGTCAGTGACCACGCCCAGGCCGTAGGCGATGTTGACGGTACCCTTGTTGACCTTGGAGACGCCGTTGGACACTTCGCCATCAGCGACCATGCCCGCGTACGCGACGCCGTGGTTGATTGCGTTACCACCTTGAACTGGCATGGTTAGGCTCCTTTCTGTTTGTGGGCACCGGACAAGCTTTGCTTGTGCGCCTGGTATGGGGTCTGTGCGGCGTCGGTGGTAGCGGCCGGGTTCGCGCCGTCCTTAGCCAGCTGCACGAACTGGGCGAAGAGCGCGGCAGTGTCACCAGTTGGCGACTTGACCTTTTTATTGCCGTTCTCGTCCTTGTCCTTGTCTTCTTCGTCATCATCCTTGTCGGACTCAGCATCGAAGGCGTACTCGACATAGCCAGCAGACTTGTCGCCCCACGCCATTTTCGGGCGCTTGACGGCCAGGGCGGCGCGCTTGATTTCGATCACGTCGAGGCTGTCGCAGGTGAAACCGTCGCCTGCGACCTTTCGGGCCAAGGCCTGTGTTTCGCTGATGGCCTTGACGCGCTCGCCAATTGCGACATCGCCCGAAGCTTTGCGGGCCTCGGCCAGGTCTTCGGCAGCCTTGTCAGCGGTCGCCTGGGCCTTATCAGACTTGGTTTCCGCATCAGTGGCACGCTTCAGCAATCGGTCGAACGAGTCGGCGACCACTTGGGCGTTCGCAGGATCAGCAACATCAACGCTGCGCCCGCTATCGGTGGTGATAAGTACAGGCATTGTGTTGCCTCCTGGGTTGTGGTCAAAAACGCGAGCATTGGCGCCCGCCCTTGCTCTTTCTACGATCGCGACGTGGTTGATCTTGATGTCGCGCTGGATGTAGTCGTATGCCTGGCCGTCCTCGGTCACCCCTGGGGTTTCGTCGTAGACAGCGGTATATCCGGCGGACAGCTCGCACTTTCCGCCAATGATCTCGTCGATGGTCTTCTGATCTTTAACGATCAGGTCGCACACCACGAAGTCGCCATCTCGGCGCCCTGGTCCGCGCACCACACCAACCGCCACGCCCTTGTAGGTAAGCGCCGTGACCAGCAGGGGCGGATGAGGACTTGTGATGTCGGAGGCGTCGTATGTGTTAAGTGAGGCGTCGTTGAAAACCTCTTCCTCAGGGCGGTACACGCGAACAACCCGCATCGGGTCGCCGTCGAGGCCAAGCTCTCGGGCCAGGTATTCCTGAATCCCGGTGCGGGCCACACGGCCTGGCACCTTGAGGAACCCCTCATCGGTGTACTCTCGCTGGGTGATGCGATACCCAGCCCGGTCGAAAACCGTGCACTTCATGTTGCGGCCTCGCGGATTGGATGAATTAGCGGTAGACGCCCGGCGCTGTCTTGCCTGCGTCTTGGTTGGCCTTGACCTCGCGTGCGCTCACTGGGCGCGCGATGCATCGGCACTGATAGTCGGAGCCGGGCTTGATCGGCTTGCCGTCGGAGCTCAGCGGTAGGTCGTCCCAGCGGTAAATCCCTTTGCCGTAGGCGGTGACCTTGTTGGCGATCTCCGAGTGACGGTGCCGGACACGGCTGTCGTCGGAGTCGATCCACTGGAAGTACTCGAAGCCGGCGCCCTTCTGCTGCTTCTCAGCCAGCTCGCCGTTGATCTTCGATGTCTGGTCGCGGGCGATCATCTTGGCGCGGCGCTGAGTCACGCCGAATTGTTCTTGCAGCGCCTTCTCAATGAAGCCAGGCCTCATGCCGGAGCGCATGTTCGCCATTACCAGCGTCTGCACCTCTTCCAGGTACTTGGCCGGGATGGACTTGATGAGCTGGGCGTTCTGCTGGGCCGAGGCCTTCAGGTAGTCCTGCATCACGCTGGAGCCGCTGAACACGTCGATACCGGCTGACTTGCCAAGGTCGCGCTCGGACTTCTTGAGCGACGACTGGACGAACTCGGCGGCCATACGGTTGGCGCCCGAGCTGACCCGCTCCGACTGCCACTTCTGCATTAGGCGGGACATGGCGCTCAGGATCAGGTCCGACCAGGCGTCAGTGGTTGCTACGGCGTCCTGCGTGTACTCCGGCGCAAGCTGGCGAATCAGCGGCATCACCTCCTTGGCAATGTCCGCTTTGATCTGTTTCACCAGCCGCTGCAGCTTGGCGTTGTACTGGATGCCGATCATGTTCATGAATCAGCCTCGCGGTACCGGCGGTGGCGCCTTTGGTGCAATCAGTGGGCGCCTTGGGGGCTCGACGCCGTGGGCGCGCATCTCTTCGAGCGACGGGTTCTGGTTGAACGGCAGCCCCAACTTACGTTTCAGTTCGCTGATCGTCATCGTTCTCGTCCACCGGGTCATTGAACATGGTCAGGTCCTCATCAGCCTCCAGCGCTTCGATCTTCTTGTCGTCGAACTGGTAGAGCTCTTCGGCCTGTAGGCGGCGCATGATCTGGCTTGGCAGCACGATGCCGGCGTCCTTGTACAGGATGTCGGTCTCGGCCTTGGCCTTGTTGGCCTGGGCGATCTCGACCAGGTCAGGCTGTTGGAATGGGTTCCAGACGTAGTTGAAGTCTTTCAGCCAGCCGCCAGTCGCCGAGCGCACCAGCACCTCGTCGAGCTGGCGCAGGCCTGGGTCAATCTGCGTCAACCGCTTCGAGGACAGCGAGTTGAAGTAGTTGTCCATGTCCCCCTCGCCAGTGGCGTTTAGGCCTTTGGCGGAGGTGCCGAACAGGCGGGTGAGCGGGATGTCCGCCGCACCGCTGATCCAGGTCATGAGCAGGTCGAGCACCGGAGCAACCCCGGACAGGTCCAAGGTCTTGCGGTCGTAGGTCTCTTCACCGTCCAGCAGCGCCAGGTTGATCGAGGACTTCATCATGCTGAACAGGGCGTATCGCGCCGTGATGGCGTCGTCCTGATCGCTTGCCAGCTCATCCGAGAGGCCATCACGCTTGATGATGTCGACGTTCGCTTCCTGCATCAGCTCGGCGATGCCGTCCTTGCTGGCGACGATGTCCATCACGTCATCCATGCACTTGCGCAGCTCTGAGTCGCCCCAGCCTTGTGTCTGTGCGCGCTGGCGGCGTGGCAGCTTGGCACCGGCGAACCGGGCAAAGTGCGTCCAATGGATCATCTGGGCGCCGGCGGCGATGGTGTAGAACTCCGGCTGCAAGTAGTTCGCGGCCAGGATGTTGGTTTGATTCAGGTCCATCGCCGTCATGTCGAAGCGGTCGATGACCAGCAGGCGGTACAGGTCGCCCTTCTTGATCTTCTCCGGCTTGAGCGGCTTGGTCAGGTCCTGATTGGTCAGCATGAGGATGCCTGCGCCACCGTACAGGCGAGCCCAGCTCGTCGCCTCACTGACCATGGCAGGCAGGTTCAGCCGGTCTTCCTCGGCCCGGATCACGTCCGCGTCATCGCACTTGAGGGTGCGCCACTCGCGGGTCATGTCCTCGGCTGGGTAGTCCACGATCGCCCGGGCAAGCCAACTGGTCTGGTATGCAGCATCCAGCTGCTGGAAGTCATTCAGGAACCCGTACTGGAACTGGTTGTGGGACCGCTTGGCCTTCTGCGTGCCCAGGCCGGACACGACGTTCACCAAGCCATCACTCGACGACTTGATCTGTGCCTCGTACTTCTGAGCGGCCCGAACAAGGGCTTTGCCCAGCTTTTTGTCTGCTGGCACTAAGCCCTTCTTGCTCATGGGGTCACCGATTGGGTTATAGGAGGTCGCGGATCGATCGTTTGCCCTTGATGTAAACCTCGGACAAGGCGTCGATCATCACGTCGGTCTGGTCGTCGTACTTATGGCTGTCGTCGGCGGTGAAGGATGCGACCTCACACACGAACTCGTAGTTTTGGTTGTCGTCGTAGGGTAGGCAGACCAGCTTGGCGGCGTGAAAGCCTTGCACGTCAAGGGCGCGGGTCAGCTTGTCGCGGTCCCGAGGAACCGGCGTCACCTTGAGCGGCAGGCGCTTCTCCATCTCCTGGATAAGGCCGGTGCCGCTTGATTTGTCCTCGACGTAGACCCGACGCAGGATGCCGTTGGCCTTACCGTTCTTCGCCCAGGCGCCTTTGACGAACGCCTCGAACTCACGGCGCAGCGTCTTGGCGTCCATCCGCCCGCGCTTCATGCCAACCCGGTATATGCGGCCCTCGGCCACGCCCCACTCACCAAACACAGTCCAGTCGTTCCAGGTGTTGGTCTTCTGGGCGGTGTCGGCGGTGATGAAGCGGTAGTCGAACTTCTCCGGCACTGGCAGATCAGCACCAGCATCCACGTCGCCGTAGTACTGGAAGTCGTCAGCCGAGAAGATCCCACCGTCCAGCGTGTCAGGGTCTTGCATGTACTGGCTGCTGAATGTGTACGGGTGAGCCGTGCGGAGCGCTATCAGGTCGTGAACGCTTTCCTTGGCCGGCCAGTAGGACCAGTAGCCGTCTACCTGCTCAGACCCACACACGCTCTTGATGCAACGTTCGCGGATGCCGTCAGGCAGTGAGTCGATGTATTCCTGGTTGACCAGGGCCGGGATCTTGATATGCAGGTCTATCTTCAGACCCATGCCGCCAGAAAGCAGGAACGCGGTCGAATCGTCGATGTGTCCGCGCTGCTGGATGGCAACGAACGGCGTGCCGCTGTGCGCCTTCCGGCTGCGCAGGGTGTTCACCAGCCGCGTGTGCGACTTGCGGCGCTTCGCCTCACTGAAGAGGTCGTCGATCTTGTCCCAGTCATCCGCCTGGATGTGGCCGCTGTACTCGTCGCCCATGTAGCCGCCACGGACACCGGTGATCTGCCCACCGCTTGAACGGCTGAACAGTTGGTGTACGCGCTTCCCTTCCTTGGCGAGCGTCCAGTCGTCTACCTTGTCCTTCTCGATATCGAAGGGATAGAACTCGCGGAACTCGGCGGATTTGACCAGGGCGCGGCTGCGCTCGCTGTTCTCGTCTACCAGGCTCTTGGAATAGCTGGTGTTCAGGATGCGCACCCGGCGGTGCTTAACCATCGTGTACACCGGCAGGTGCACAGACCAGAACTCGGTCTTGGTACCGCCTGGCGGGATGTTCACGACGATGTTCTGCGCGTCACCGGCAAGCATCTGGCGGGCGGCGTAGTCGAAGTAGTGGTGGTGCCAGTTCGTCCTGAAGCTGTCGCCCTGCGTGATGTTGAACCACAGGCTGGTGAAGGCTAGGGGGCTATGCTCGCCGGCCGCGACCAAGGCGGAGCGCTCAGCGTGGCTCAGCGCGTCCCACTCGATCGGTTTGATAGCCATCAGTCCACCAGCTTGTCTACCAGGGCTTTAACCAGCTCGGCGTCAATCGGGCGGTCCTTTGCGGGAGTCATCGTCCCGTCGGTCGAGCTGAGATCTACCTGCTGCTTGTTGGTGTAGGTGCCACCGGTTTCTTTGGCGGCCTGCTCCAGCAGCTGAGCAGCGAGCGCGATGTTCTTCATGTTCTCTGCGCGCTCGGCCATTCGACCAAGGGCCCGCAACCTGAATGCCCGGTTCGCGATCGGTATGTCTGCTGTGTCGTCACGGAAACGCTTGCGGGTGTCCTCGAACAGCGTCACCCAGCGCTTCGCCAGGAACTTGCCGGAGATCTTCGTGGGGTCGTGCGATTCAACCTTCTGCCGCGTGATGGCCAGCCCGAATTCCTTTTGGACCAACTCAGCCACTTGTGACGGCGTATCGAAGCAAGCCAGAGCCTGCACGATAAAGGCCTTCACTTCGTTTTGAAGGATTGCCATAGATTCTCACCTGTCTGGTGCCTGTCCAAAATCAGGCCAGCTTGAGCAGGCAGGTTCCGCAGGCCCTCGATATGTTCAATTTACCCACCTCAGCGGGCTTGTTTGCAGCATCGACCAGCACCTGGACATCAGGGCTTGCCCCATAACGACGGACGACACCGACAAACTCCTCGACGTCGTGTCCGCGCATCTCAAGCTTGGGCAGGCCTTCCTGAGTGAACCTGGGTGCGCTGTACTGATCTGTCGCCTGGGCTATGTGGTAAAGCTCATGCTCTACCAGGGCGCAGAAGTCGGTGTCACTGCACTCGGCGCAGTAGTCAGCAGCCAAGGTGATGATGTAGGCCGGCACATCGCCGAACCAATCACGCATCTGTTGCTCCATCCGTGCTTTCTGCCAACCGCCGGCGCGGAACGCTACCTGTTCGGCCTGGCCCAGGACTGTGCGGCCCTGCTTGGCGAAGCTCGACGAGGCCCACATGACCTGTATGTCTGCATCCAGTAGGTGGGAATGGTCTTCGTTGTGAATGCTGCCGGTGTCGGCAAGGATCTCGGCCTGCAGCCATTCCCACACTTCGGGCGCTGGCGTCAGTCGGATGCCGAAGTCGGATAGCTCGGAAGGCTCAAGCAATGACGCTGGAGGATATGGTCTATCCATGATCCTTAATTCTCCGCGCCACGATTTCGAATGCGCCAAATCGTGCGCGACCTATCTGTTCTTATGCGCAGCTGCGTATGCAGCCTCACATGCGAATCCGGCTACTCTGCTTCGGTCAAGCGCTTCTGCCAGGCTTCCCGCTGTTTCGTCAGCGCTTCTACGCAGGTCGGCAAGCAGAGCGGTAAGGTCAGCTCTTGCCTTGCTTCCGCTGGCAACCTCGGCAGTGCAGGTGCGTCGGCTGGCAAGGAGGTCGGTGATTTGCTGCTGCAGGCTGCGAGCACGACCGTCAGCGACAACAACAGCAGCCTGGATGCTTTGGTTTTGAGTCTGGGCATTGTCGGCTGCTCGGTTGATGTCGGCGGTGACCTGGCGCTGTAGGGACAGGGTCTTGCTGAGCGAGTCTGCTTTGGCGGTTGCGTTATCGCGCTCACCGGTGACCTCGGCCAGTTCTGACTTGGCTCGCTGGAGCTGGATATCCATGATGCCGAAGGCTACGGCCACGGCCAGGGCAATCCACACCCAGGCCGGCACCAGCTTCAGAAGGGCGATCACTTCGGTTCACCGTCGCGCAACTTTGGCTGCTGGATCACTCGGAACACTGCTACCCCGATACCGAGGATCATATTCACCGAGGCGAAGATCAGCGGGTCTACCGCGCCCTGGAAGGCGGACCAGCCAGCGGCGGCCGCGTTGAGGGCAACACCGATGATTGCCAGTTGAACGCTGGTCATGCGCCAGAACTTTCGCCATTCAGGGATTAGGGTCATGGGATATCTTCGCTGCTGGGAGTTTCTCAAGCCTTTCGGCGTAGAGCTTCCATTCATCGCGACTCTTCAGGGCCTCTCGCAGCTGTCGAGCCAGTCGATCAGACGGCGCGCAGTTCGAGGCAGTGAGGCCGGATACCGTGTAGGTGATCTGGGGTGGCGGAACAGGCTTGGTCGTGCACCCGGCAATCAGGAACATCACGATCAGCACAATTTTCATTTTGGGCGTCCGTTCTTCACCAGGTCACGCATGCTTTCGACGACTTGCTCAATCTTGAACTCTTGGCGCTGGGTGCTGACGCGCAGGGAGTCGACGAACTTGTCTGTCGACTCCCTCGATCGCTCCAGCGATTCAACCCGCTGCCCGATCAGGGCTTGATTGGTCTGGTAGGCGGCGAGCTGTACCTGGAGCGATCCAAGCGAACCCACCACGTACACAAATGCGCCAATGGCTCCCGCCGACAGGATCGTCTGCAATATCGGCACGACGACCTTGAACGCCGTGCTATCTGCAATGCGCGATACTTCTGTCATAGGGGCACCAGGGAATTAAAAGGGCCTCATTGGGTGAGGCCAAGATGCAGCAAGGAGCGGCGGTGATCTGTTAATCAGCCAGAGTGAAGTCAAGGTAGTACGCCTTGCCCGGCTCAAGCTTGTCGGCGACGGACTTCACGATCTTGGCCTTGTACTCGGCGACAGGAGTGAACTTGCCGAACACAGCGTTTTCACCAGGTGGGTCTTTTGGAAGAGCGCACACCGCGCCAAACCGGACATCACATAGTGGATCGTCACGGTCTTGGTTGGCGTGACGAACATGGGCGACTTCGTGGCATACCATTTTGCAGCGCATTACTGGAGACATGATGTTTCCTCGGGTTGCGAGCAGGAGGGCCTATCAGTCTTTCGCCTGCGGATTTAAATCAGCTCCAGCGGCACTCCCAGCTCGGAGCAATGGGTGTGGTGGAGCCGAAAACGAAAAAGCCCCGCACGATGGCGAGGCTTTAATGGTTTTCGATTAAGTTGCCGAAGGCAAAATTATCAGGATGGCGCTAATATGCCACCAGCCGCACGGGAACGCAATAGGCCCTCATGCGGCCTCGCGCATTTCGTAAATTACCGCTGCAACGGGGCTCAATGCGCGACGGTCCAGATCCTCGCAGCACTCGAAGATCAGTTGCAGCACGCCACCCCAATCTCGCTCCCAATTGCACGACTCCAGCCGTACCTCGAACACCTGCCACAGCCACGCCCGGAACTTCTCGGCGTTGTTCAGCGGGTCTTCGTTGGCCGATTGGCCGCCCTGATGCATATGCCGGTACCGGCGCATTACCCCCTTCACCACGAACTCCAGTTTCTCGCGCTTGGCTGCCGTCATCCGTGGCGACTTGCCCACCACCATCAGGAACACGACCTCTTCCGCCGCTTCTCGGATATCGTCGCTCTGCTCGGCGGCGTACATGAAGTCGCCGAAGACACGGATCTGCGGGTGCAGTCGGGCGATTGCCGACTGGATATGCCCAGCCAACGCCCCGTGCACCGCGTGGTTAGCCGTGGGCCCGCGCTCGGTGTTCTGTACCACCACGCCCAACTGCACAACGTCAGAGGTCTGGCCGGGGGCAGGGTTGTATTTGCAGTCATGCCACGCTTGGCGCGCTGAGTTGATCTTCATGCTGCCTCCCCCTTCTTCAGCTCTCTGGTCATTGCCCGGTACTTGGCCTTGATGGCCTTGATCTCTTCCACGGTGTACTTGCAGGGCGCATGCAACCCTTCCAGCCAGGCGACCTTCTCGGCGCCGATGCGCTGCACAAGGCGAATGCGGTACTCCACCGCGTTGCCGGATAGGTTGCGGTTGCACTTCACGCACTGCCGGTGAATATTCAGCGGCTCGAAGCGCAGCTCCGGGCAGGCACCTACGGATCGGTAGTGCCCGGCGTCCCAGCGGCTTCCCGTCATGAGGTCGTTGTCGTTGGGCGTCGAGTCGCAGCTGATGCAGGGCAGGTGCGCGTCACGCAGGCGCACGTACTCGTTCACCGCGGCCTGGGCTTCGCGCAGATGATCCGCCCTGCTCTTCAGCTTCTCTTTGCGAACCTTGATCTCGGCGCGCTCGATCTGATCCAGGGCCTTGCGGGCTTTCGGGGCATGACGCGGCCCATCGATCAGAGCGCACGCCGGGCTGCAAACAGCCTGCCCCATGCGCGAAGGTGCGAATGAGGCCCTGCACGTAGCAACGCGGCATTTCTTCGGCTTGGCCGGCTTCCGTTCGATGGTCATACAGCCTCCCTGGCTTTCTGCTGCTCATGGGTGAAGTCGCCGCGAAGGGGCATCAGATGTTCAGGACGGAAGAAGTCCGCGCCATCCACGTCCTCGCGATAAACGACCCAGCCGTCAAACTTCGGAGTCCAGAGGCAGCCGTCTGGCTCTTGCGCCGTCTCGCCGTTACGCAGGAATACGTCGAGCTTTACCGTGGTCATTGCTGGGAAGCCGAGCCCACTCCGAAGCGTGAGGGCAAGGTCGCCGGATTTGAAGTTATGGCTCATGCGGCCTCCTGGCTAAGCAGGTCAGAGAAGTACACGCCCTGGGGTGCAAAGCGCGCGACGATTCGGTCGGTATAGGCAATGCCCTGTGCGCGATTGAACAGACTGGTCACCGGGAAGCCATCCGGGCCGAACAGGTGGCACTCGCCCATCATGTCCAGCTTCGTTTCGTACGGCAGGTGGCGCATCACCCGGTACCACTCAGCCTGAAACCCTGAATCATCGTTCAGCAGGATCTGGACGCCGACATGGAGCTTGCAGTACTTGCGCGCCTCGGCTGGGTCGCCCAACTGGGTCATCTCGGCGATGCGCTTGTACATCGCGAACCAAAGGCGGTTCTGGTCGAGTGTGCGGTCCTTGCCAGGGCGAAGACTCACCACCACGAAGTGCTTGTCCTCGAACATCTTGGACATGCGGGTGATGGCCTCAGTGAGCATGGAGCGGCAGTTGACGCTGATTTTGTCGGTCATGGACGCACCCCCTTGATCGACGCGAAGTCGAAGTCTGGAAGCTCGCTCACCCCGTTGAGGTAGTCGACCATCACCTTCACGTCGCCCTCGTCGCATGCGCCAGGCTGGGCCTGCCAGCAGTAGAACGGGTCGGTGTTAGGCATGGCGCCGTAGCACATGATCCCGTAGCGGCTGTACATGCCGTCATGCACAATCCCGACCCGAGCTTTACCCTTGTCGAAGTAAACGATGTAGTGGTTGATCCCTTCGGAGCGAACCAGCTTTGGCTTTTTTCGATTGTTGCGCTTGATCCACTTTTCGAGTTCGGTGAGCTGAGTCATGACTGCTTTCCCTGACCCATGGCGGCGCCGATCACTGCAAGCACACCAGCGCGGCATTGCTCACCGTCCGATCCAAGTTCGCGCGGCCCGTAGTAAGCTGTGTTGAATATCTCGCGTAGGCGATCACGCGGCATTGCAGATACGCGAAGGTTGAGATAATCACGCAGCGCCTCGTTCTCAGCCTTTAGCTCAGCATTCACCTGCTCGTAGGCTTCGTAGCCGGTGCGTAGCCCGGCGTTCTCGGCCTTGAGCTGGTCGCGCTCGCTGGCAGCGTCAATCAACTTGGTCGCATTGCAATCGCATTGGCCGCGCCATTCGCCGACGATGTCATGCACATCACCGGTGTCGCTGCAACTCCAGCAAGAAGGCCCGTTACGCCAAACCTCAAGCTCTTGCGCAAGATCACGTTCGGTCGTGCTACGCAACGTCTTCAGCCGATCGTTCTCGGCGATCAGGGCCAGGACAGCGGAGGGATTGGCTGCGGCGATGAATTTCAGCGCGGCGTAATACGCCTCATCCTCTACGTCATGGCCTGCATCAGCTTCCAGCAGATGCCGGGTGTACCCGTCATCCTTGAAATACAGGGAGTCATTTTCGACCAACCAAGGTCCAGTCGGCGCCGCTTCGCACAATACTTTCAGCTTTTTGTTGTCGGTCATGTCCGTTGCTCCGTGGTCTTCTTGCCAAACTTGGCCAGCAGCAGCGCACGCGCCGATTTGCCGTCAGTCGGGATGCCCTGTTGAAGGATTCGCGCCCGGGCCTGTTGGTCGGCCAGCTCGTTGGCGAGTTCGAAGTCGGTCTTCTGGCTGTCGTGGCCGATGCCGGTGAGGATCTTGCCGTCCAACGGCTGGCCTTCCTGGGCGCGGCGGATCACCACGGCGTAGTTGTGATCGAAGCGCTGGCGCAGGCCCTTGTCTTCCTGCTTGGCGGAACGCAGGTCGAACAGGCCGGTGGCAATGGCCGCGATCTTCACGCCTTCGTGGCTGTAGACGCCCATCAATGCCTCCACCCATGCGTCAGCGCTCGCTGGCAGCCCGAAAGCCTCAGGTCCAGGCGTGCACCAGCCTATGAACTGGCCGACGCTTGGAGCGAACGGTGAGCCGCTTTTCCGGCACTGCTCGATTCCATAGCGGATCTGCTCCAGAGAACGGATGCCAGCGGCCATGAAGCCCATAGTCCAGTTGCGCATCGCGGCAGCCTTGGTCTTGTCGTCTGGCCATGCCTGCTTGTGGGCCGGGAAGATGGCCTGCAACTGCCGAAACAGGCGCTCGACCACTTCACCGGTGGCGTCATCCACAACGCCCAGCTGGGTTCCGGTCTGCGCCGGGGCCTGATAAGGGGTGGCGGTGGCCAGGGCCCGCGCAGCACCTGGGATCATCTGAGTGACGTTCTTCATAGGTCATCACTCGTATCGGTGCGCCACGACTGGTCGTAGAAGTCCGGGCCGTTGCTGACAGTTTTGCCGCCAGGCACCACCTTGTCCGGGAACAGGCCGGTCCAGCCGTTGCTGATGGACTGGTTAATCACTGCGTCAGCGTCGTGGTGGCCTGCCAGGGTCTTGGCTTGCTTTGCGCAGGTGGTGGCGGTCAGTGGACGCTTAATCTCGGCGCGGTGCTGGCACCAGTCCTGCCAGGTCTGGTCGCTGACGCTTTCAGGCTTGGCGGTCACCGGATCAAACTTTGCAGCCTTAGTGCGCGAGGGTGCTTTAGCGCCCGAAGGTTTTTCAGTCCTTGCTTGCTGTTTCAGTCCTTGCTCACCTTCAATACTTACTAGTGTCGGATTTGCCGGATACGGTTGAGCCGGAAGCGGTGCAGCCGTATACGGTAAAGCCGGAAGCGGTGATTCAGAGACGACATAGTGGGTTTCGCCAAGCAAACCAGAGCCCAAACGATCCTGGCGGCGCTGGACGTAGCCGGCGGTGATCAGCTCTTGCAGTAGGCCGTAAACACCGTCACGCCCGGTAGGCTTCGAAGACTTTGAGGTCTCGTTGCGCAGGTGAGTGACTGACACGGCCCAGTGGTCAGGCTTACCCAGCAGGAACACCAGCAGGCCACGCGCAGCCCAGCTAAGGCGCACGTCCTCGCTGATCGACTTGCTGAGCATGTAGAAATTCGCCTCAGGCCGAGGCGCACGGATGATGCTCATTGCCGCGTCTCCAGCTGATACTGATCCCACAGCCCGGCAACCCAGTCGACGCCCTTAGGGGTGAATTTTGTTTGATTGAACGCGTGACCGTTTTCGGCTGTATCGGTTTTCACCTCGAAGCGACCAGCATCGATATGCGGCTGATATGCCTGCCACTCCCCGCCCATGCGGTACATGATCTTTTTGTCGAGAAGAAAATCGCGGAATCTCGACTCATTGGCCTTGAGAAGTTTTGCTGTCTGGCGAAACCCCTTGAGCCCCGTTGATTTGACGTATTTGTCGACGAAAGCGATCTTTGGAGCAGCCTCAATCAGGGCCTGATTGGCCTGCTGATGGAGATCGAACTGTTCAGCCCAAGCGCGGGCAGCGGCTGCCGGATTGGAAAAGTCTGGGAGCGTGGCGATAACACGCGGGCCTTCAAACGCTTTCAGCCTTTTCAGCACGGATCGACGCACAGCCTTTGACTCGCGCATACCAACCAGCATGCATTGGTCAAGAGTCAGGTCATAAGTGGCGACTTGATTGCCATGGTGGGGGGTGAAATACTTTTGCACCCCCTCCAGCTCATCACCGAGTTCGTCTTCGACGCGGGCAAGGAACTGGTCATTGCGTACTTTTGCCTCGCCCGCCAGAGACCTCGCGTCATTGATAATTTCGCGCAACTCAATGGTTGGCATTGTCCGCGCCACGTTTTCAGCTATCGAAAAACGTGGCGCGGATTCGTTGGTATTGACGACGGATTGGGGAATAGGCATTATTCGCTCCAGAACTTTGTTGTATGTGCTGCACAAGAAGCCAGGCCACGAACCTGGCTTTTTTGTGCCCGTGATTTGGCAGTTCGGTATTTCATTGGCAGATCCTCAATAGTCCCTGAGGGGCTAATCAGCCCTTTCGTCCTATGGAAGCGACGTTGCTCCGACTCTTTGGCGGCCGGGTCATTCGATCCAGCGCCCGATTCATAATTGTTGCTGCCAGATCCTCGGGTGTTACTCCGTTGCGTCTGGCCAACAGCTCTAGATCAGCTATTCCTTGCCAATCGAGCTGGATTTCCAGCGGCTTTCTTTCAGGCACAGGGCCTCCTCGGCAACTTCAGGCCACGTCGGTTTTTGCGTTAAGCTCTTCCATCATCTGGTTCAGGCCGCGCTCGAGGATTTCCCGGGCGAGAACTGCTTTCTGCGTGCGCTGAAAACGCGCCATAGCGGTGAGCAGGTCGTCGGCCACTTCATCCAGGCGGACCTTGGTGGGCTTGTCGTGCATGTGGCTTGGGTCAAAGTGCATCGTTTGTCTCCAGTGGCTAATGAATGGGTTTAAGCGGCTTGAATTTCGGTGTTCTTGGCGGTCTCTTCACGCTCGGCCAGTAAGAGCTCAATAGCTTTTCCTGTGCCGTAGCCGACCATCGTCCCGCTGGTTGCGCGGGAGATCGTGGCCTGGGTGGTGCCGCAGTGTTCAGCTACTTCTGTCTGCGACAGCCCGAGCTGGAAAAGGCGATTCAACATCTCTTGAACTGTCATGACTGGAATCCTATGAGGTTTTGCATGAGGAATCATACGAATATGCATTGCCCCATGCAATAGAATTCTCATAATCCGCATTCGTATATTTGGTGAGTCATGGATATCGCTGGGCGCATACGCGCAAAAATGGCCGACACCGGCCTGAATGAAACGCAGCTCGGCAAAAGGTCTGGCGTTCCTCAGCCAACGATCAATCGGATACTGTCAGGCGAGAGCGCAAGCCCGCGTATGCCTACTATCGCCAAGCTGGCAAGAGCACTTAAGGTTTCCCCTGAGTGGCTTATGTATGGAATTGGCGACGACACCTTTGATGCCAACGTTGAATCGGCTCAGGGGCCTACGCGGTATTACGAATACCCTGAAATTAGTTGGGTGCAGGCTGGGGTGGCGGCTGAGGCAATGGATTTGTTCAACGTAGGCGACTTCGAAGCGATGCACCCCTCTGACGCCTGGGCGGGGCCTAATGGTTTCTGGCTAAAGGTAAGGGGGCCATCCATGACCTCGACCAACGGAATGAGTTTCAGCGAGGGAATGCTGATCCTGGTGGCTCCGGGTGGCGACGTTGAGAATGGTCAATATGTCGTGGCCAAGCTAATAGACACCAATGAAGCGACGTTCAAGCAGTTCATATGGGACTCGGGGCGGGCCTACCTAAAACCTTTGAACCCTTCGTTCCCCACCGTAGAGGTGGACGACACCTGGTCAGTGGTTGGGCGAGTGGTTGACGCAAAATGGCCTAGATCAGTGCTTTAGATCAGAAAAACACCTAATGAAGCCCGGCTCAGGTCGGGTTTTTTTACGCCCATGAAAAATATTATGCAAAAACGTATTGACCAATATTATGAGGATTCGTATAGTCACTCCATCGAGTCACCCAACAGTGACTCGCCAGGGCCTCAGGGCCTGACCGCTCTTTAACAGTCAGCGCAACAAACAACAGACCGCATTGCCTCTACCGGCGACCGGCGAGCAGACAGGCCCGAAAGCCTGCCAACGACAGGGAAAACCTTGTACGGCTGCTCGATGGTGAAACGCCAGAACCGTGTATGCCCAGTAGGCACGAATGACCCGGCAAGCAATGCGCCCCGCGAATCCCAGCGGCAGATGGGATAGACACCAAATTCAAGAATTAGCGGGCCCGATAGCTTCGGCTGGGACCGCCGTACCTCATGCACCCTGCCCCACTCAATCAGGGCACTCAGAGCTGTAGCGTGCATGTTGTAAGGACCTGTGATCCACGGCGAACAGATGCTGTTTTACGCTGTGAGTAGGAAGCTCGAAGCCCGCACCCATGACGAACCGCCGACCTGCAATCAGCAGCGGGATACGCGGCGCCGCCCTAGCGCAGAGGGAGCCACCGCTGACGCAAAAAACCCAGGCCGTCGCCAGTAGCGGGCCTGGGCGCCACAGATTTACTGATGCCGCTTCTATGAGGCGGCATTGGAAATCAACGGAGACACCAAGATGCTGACGAAAGAAGACATTCCCCGCTTTCGGGCCGAGGCGAAGAACTTCCGAGCTCACGCCAAGGCTGCCAGATCAGAGGCCGCGAAGTGCAAAGCGGCCGGTGACTGGGTAGGCAAGCTGAAAGCTGAGTGCCGGGCCACTGAGTACGTACGAGATGCCCAGGCGCGGGACAAGTGGATCAAAGAATTGAAGGCGGCATGACGGACCATTTCACTGATGCCCATCCAGAGCGGTGGGCATCGGGAAAACAACCGGGAGGAAGTCGATGTGATGAAGTTAAGCGGATGCGACATTGATGAGCGCGACCTTATCCGAAGAGCTATTCGCAACCTGAAAGGGCCGAGCAAATACCGATCCAAGTACGGCCAGTACCGCTGGGCGCTGGTGCGTGATGCCTTTGGTGTTGGTTCCGGCGTCGCCAGCGCGCTTTGCCGTGAGTTCGGATTCGACCCTGAGGAAATGATCCGCTCATGAAGTGTCGCGACGGTCTGTCGTTAACCGCCCTATACCGGTGATGGTTGAGGTCCTGGGTGGTCAGGACGAACCCGGCTAACCCACCCGAGGCCCTGGTACTCCCCAGCACCAGGCTGCATCGGAGTGTGATCTACCAGTAAGCGCCGGTCGCCAACTCGGGCGCCACGGACGACGGAAAGACGGGATAAAAACTGGTCGCCGTGCTGGACGAGATAGATCACACCCCGATGCGGACTAAACTGCGGCCTATAACCGCCCACCTGCATCACCGCAACACGCAGATGAATGCCCGGGCTGACGGGCGAGTGTAAGACCTGAGGGATCTCGGGAATCGTGGCCGGTAGAGTGAGTAAGCGCCCAGATGGCCACGGCGAGTCCAAGAATAAGCGGCTGAAACCTTCGCCCCGGTGAAACTCCGGTGTCACTAAGGCCGCTAATAGTCGTGCCGGGATCAGCTCCGGTCATCTGCACCAACCGGCGAATAGCTCAACCCGCATTGCGCAGGGTCAGCGCCAACCTGGTATTGGCGAGCTACCTTGATCTGGCACAAGCGCCGTGACAGCCGGGAAAGACCGGCAACCCATTCTATAGGTGGCCACTGCCTGCCCAGTGAGCGAACGATAGGAGTGACCGCCATGAAGTAGATCAACGATACACCCGCGTGGCGTAGCAAGCCTGAAGGCTTCGCCCGACACCCTGACAGGCAGCGGAAAGCAGGACCGACGATGTCACCGCGCATCAGCCGAAAGGTAGGCCCAACCCAAACGAAGAAGAACACCGCAGGCGAGTCCGAGGGCATAGCTGGCCAGACTCGACACATCCCGGGCAGTGCCGGGCGCCTGCACCCTTCCCCGCCTCTACCCGTCAGCACTCACCCCGCGCCCATCGGCAACTAGCGGGAGGCATGAGTGTTGACGAATACAGGCGAACCAACGAATGGAGTTGACCATGAACCAAAGTCAGCACGCTTACTGCGATGTAGCGCTCGCAATGAATCAGCGCCGCAATATGGCCTTGGCGCTTTGCCTTGGCCTGGTCGGCTCCAGCGCACCGAAGACCTCGCCGCTTTACCGGGTCATCCCGGCCGGGAGTGAGTTCTTCCACGTCGTTGATTCCGCCACCGGCAAGGTGAAAGGGTTTCGCCGCAACCACAACGAAGCCTGCGCCCTGGCTCGGCGCCTGGAGACCCGCGATGCCAACCAGCTACGCGGATAGCGCCCAGGCTAGGGAATCCGACAGGCGCTGGGACTTGCCCAACTTTGGCAAGAAGCAGCACGTCGACCTGTTCCACGAGTACACGGCTGACGACCTTACTGAGCGCGAGGCTCGGCGCCTCAAAGAGCGCGCCAGCCTCAAGCTGCGCATAGGTGCCGTCATGGCTCAGATGGAGCTTATCTGCCCGCCAGTAGGAGGCACGGAATGAACGTCGCACAGCGAGATCATCAGAACGCTGTGAGCTGGATTGAGGGAGAGATCGAAAACATGATCCGCGACCTGGGCAAACCTAATGCCAGCTCCGCTGCTACATCGTGCGTCACCCTGGCCTTCATGCTGCGGGTCATTGACGAAGCCGAGCACCGTTATTTCCGGGCGCGCATCGACAAAATCTACGTCAACTACAACGCCTCCACCCCTTCCGCCGCTTGACGGCGTAACCACACCACAAACACTTACAATGCTGCGCCAGGCGCGGCGAGGGATCGTCATGTCCACCAATCCTAAAAAAGCACCCGCACAAGAGTCGCTCGAAATGAGCGAAACCGGAGATGCGCAAATGGCTGTATCCCCTGCAGCAGCGGTTACCGACATCGCTGAATATCGGCCGCACGAAGAACAAATCGTTCGCCTGGAAACAACCTACGCGAAGCTGGTTGTTGACTGCTCGACGAGCGAAGGATTGGCGAGCGCGAAGGAAGTTCGCGTCGACATCCGCGATGTGCGCTACGCCCTGGATAAGACCACCAAAACCGCGTTGGTGCCATATCAGCAAAAGGTCAAAGAAGCTCAGGCTCGCGTCAATCAAGTCAAGGAGTTCGGTGAAACGCTCAAGAGTCGTGTGCTAGCAATTGAAGAGCCTGTCGATGAAGCGATCAAGGCCGAAGAAAAGCGTATTGCTGATGCCAAGGCAGAGCGCGAGCGTATCGAGGCTGAGCGTATCGAAGCCATCCGGGCCAAGATTAGTCGCTTCAGCTCTGTCGCTGCCGCATACGCAAGCCGCAGCGCTGCCGACGTCGCTAGCGTTCTTCAGAGTGTGAAAGACTCGGTAATTCTGCCCGACGAATACGGCGAGTTTGAAGCCGAAGGCACCATTGCTCGAGACAACGCAATTGAGCAGTTGGAAGCGCTACTCAAGGCTGCCATTGACCGAGAAGAAGCTGCTGCCAAGTTGCTGGCTCAGCAGAAAGAGCTGGACGAGCTGCGCGAGAAGCAACGCATAGCCGACGATGAGGCTGAAGAACTGCGTAAGCAGCGCGCTGAGGAAGACCGTCTGCGGTTGAAGAAGCAGCAGGACGAGCTGGACCAGCAGCGCCGCGACATGGAAGCACAACAACGCCAGCAGCGTGAACAGCAGGAAGAGCAACAGCGCCAGCAGCGAGAACGTGACGCGCAGTATCAGCGCGACCAGGAAGAGCTGGTCCGTCTGCGCGCCCAAGCTGCCGCGCCGGCCCCGGTCATTGCTACGGCTCCTGCCTCGATCGAAGCGAAGGCCGAGGTCGCACCAGTCAAATCACAGGCGACCAGCGCTGAACAGGACGATACGACTACGACCGCGCCGGCAGTTGACGACATTGTCGAGGTTGTCGCCCTGGGCTTTGACGTCGACCTCGAAACTGCTCGCGCCTGGCTTCGTGCCATTCGCTTCTAACCACTCTTTCCATCTCACGGCCAACACACATCGTGCTGGTCACGGAGAGCGCTATGACCGATACAGACACCCAAGCACAAACCAGCCTTGCGACCTCTCACGACCCTTCGCACAACGCGGCCGCGCTCATCCTTGACCCAGGCACCATGCGGTCGATGACTGACCTTGCCACCATGATGGCTGACGGAAAAACAACGGTTCCGGAGCATCTCCGGGGCAACAGGGCCGACTGTATGGCAATCGTCTTGCAGGCCATGCAGTGGCAGATGAATCCATTCGCAGTAGCCCAGAAAACGTTCATCGTTAAGGGTGGCGCGCTGAGTTACGAAGCCCAGTTGGTCAACGCTGTAATCACATCCAAGGCACCCACCATCGATCGCCTTCACTACGACTGGTTTGGTCCTTGGGAAAAAATCGTTGGCAAATTCATCGTCAAGAAAAACGCGGAAAACAAGGAGTACCGCGTGCCCGGCTGGGGCCTGCTCGACGAAGTGGGATTGGGCGTCAGAGTTTGGGCAACCTTCCGCGGTGAGGATGAGCCGCGAGTGCTTGAGACGCTAATGGCGCAGGCTCGCACTCGCAATTCCACGCTCTGGGCTGACGATCCAAAACAGCAAATTGCATACCTCGCCACCAAAAAGTGGGCTCGCCTATTTTGCCCTGACGTGATCCTGGGCGTTTACACGCCTGACGAGTTTGAAGGCTCATACGGGAACGAGATTGACATTACGCCCGGCGAGCAGACCGCAAACACCGCCGCAGCTGCAGGCGTGTCGTTCGGCCCGAAATCCCCGTCGCCTGAAATCGACGGAGTATTCGCGGATCTGCTGGCCGTTGCCAAGCGCCAAGACATCGAAGCCTACGCGGCAGCCTGGGCTGGCCTCAAGCCGAAGCAGCGCGCGGCAATCGGCCTGGAATGCCACGAGGCACTCAAGAGCATGGCGGCAACCGTCGACGCTGACTTCACCGACATTACGAACGCCAACGGTGACCAGGTCCGCACAGAGGAGGCCGCATAGTGAGAACTGAGCTTCAAGGCACGGAGAAGTGGCATGCGGACCGATCTGGACGCGTGACAGCCAGCCGCTTCAAAGATGTGCTGGCCTGGGGAAAGCCTGACAAAAGCGGCAAGCGCGAGCCTATGGGTGCCCGGACCTCGTACATGCGTGAGCTGTGCTTTGAGCGGCTGGCAAAGAAGTCCAAGCACAACGTCAGTAGCGCCTCCATGAAATGGGGCCACACCGAAGAGCAAAAAGCTCAAGACGCCTACGAGATGCTGACCGGCAACATCGTTTTGCCCTCGGAGTTCATCGTTCACCCAAAGTACGACTGGTTGGGCTGCTCACCCGACGGTCTCATCAACGATGACGGGGGCACCGAATCTAAGTGCCCTTTCAACGAAGCGATACACGTCAGGACCTGGCTTGAAGGCATGCCCGAGGAACACATGCCGCAAGTCCAGGGTTGCATGTTCGTGACGGGCCGTAAGTGGTGGGACTTTCTGTCATTCGATTCTCGCCAGGATGAAGAGTGCCAGCTCTACATCGAGACGATCTACCGCGACGAAGACTACATCGCCAACCTTCACAAAGAGCTGGTCCAGTTCAACCTGGAACTGAATCGCATGGTTGACGAGGTGGCAGACAAAGCCCGGGCGCAAGCCCACCGTTTAGGAGCCTGATCATGATCAGCAACCACCTCAACCTGGTTGAGCAGCAGCGTCAGCACACCGATTCGATATCGGAGCGCATCGCGCAGTTCCTGGCCGCCGGCGGACGATCTACCAAGGCAATAGCCCGTCGATCAACCCGCCACCGCCGAAGCGCTCAACCAACATCGATCCCGAAACCATTCTCAAGCGCCGCAAGCCGCCCATCACACGGGCCGAGCGTAACGCGCTGCGTAAACTCGCGGAGGCATTATGAGCAAGCGCAAGACGCATAACCTGCAGGCGCGCATCGCCCGGTCGTGCCGCTCGCTACTGGCATCCAATTACGTAGCGGTGGTCAACATCGACCCCAGCGGCCGCCAGGGCATGATCAATTACAAGTCGCTGAAGAACATCGCGCCCGGGAAGATCGGCCAAGCCGTTTGCGGTATCCCCCACCGGTGGACGATATACCTCAGCACGCTTTGCATCGATGCCCGCGGCGACCGCTACAGCAAGTCGGTGGAGGTCGCGCCCAATGGTGTCTACCTCTCCGACCACCTGGAAGACGTGATCGAGCATTGCTACAAGAAGCTGCGCGACGAGGCCAATCAAAGCCAGATGGTGGCTTCGGGCTGGATCGCCATTCCCGAAGCGATATCGCTCGACGAGGCGCACGCCGCGCGGATCTTCGAAGCCGTCGGCGCCTGGAGCCAGGTGAAGGTCGATTCATGCGCCGCATAGCCCGCATCCAGCAACGCAAACGTCAAACCTGGCTCGCACTGCCGGCCAGCGGAATAGAAGAGGTAGGCCATGGCTGCCGTGCAGAAAGAACGATCAGCAAAGACTGCGGCGAGGCGAAAGACTCGCGGCGAGGAAGAATTGCGACTACACACCATGGCCGGAACCCGCCAAGCCTTAGCTGACCTGATGGCCTGGCACGGCATCGAGGAACAGGGTGAGGCCATGACTTTGATGATTCACCACCTGCACGGCCTGGGCCCAGCAGGATCAGCGCAGTTCCTAGCGCCACCACGACACGAATACGTGATTCCTGAAAACGTGTCGGCAAAACTTCAACTCGCCTACGCCCGCGAAACCCTTCGCATCTGTCACGACGAATAACCAAAAAAGCCGAACCCCGCGCCGGGCTTGGCTCCATCCTGAGGAATACCCATGAAGCCCGAAATGATCACCCTGAAGCACGGTGAAGCGTCTATCAAGATGCCCGCCTCTGCCTTGGCACAACTGGCAATGGCCAGTGTGTTCGCCCAGGTGCTGCCGCCGGCGGCGAACGTTCAGCCTATTGCGACATCGGCCATTCCTGTAATAGGCCAGCCATGGCCGGGCCAAGGCGGCATTAACGGCGGATACGTACCAGCGCGTGGCGATGTTCCAGCTCACTACCTGATCTTCGGCGACAAGGACCTGGGTGAATTCAAGTGGGGGCGCTACCAGGAAGAGTCGCAAGCTACGAGCAAGTGGGACGGCAAGTCCAACACTGATGCGCTGATCGCGGCAGGAGGTCACCCAGCAGCCGAAGCGGCGCGCAACTATACCGCTGACGGTCACAGCGACTTTGACCTACCTGCGGCCGCTCAGCTCTATCAGGCATGGGCTCATGACTTGATCGCCAAGGGCGCCTACTGGTCATCCTCGCAGCGCTCAGCCTACCTCGCATTCAGCATGGACTTCGGTGATGGCTATCAGTTCAGCTACGGCAAGCTCAACGAGCTCCGCGTCCGCCCCGTCCGCAGATACTTTATTTAATCCTTCATTCATTCGTTCTTGATCCGGCACACCAGGGCGCACAGCGCCTTTTTTGTTGCCTTCGAAAAGAGGAAGCATCATGTCCGCAGTTGAGAAAGCAGCAGTAACCATCCAGGAAATCGGCCAGGCCTACGGCGGCGGCTTCGTCAGCGGTATTACCCGCGACCCGGTAACCGGCAAGCGCGCCCTGAACATAACTGCCGGCGCAGCGCATGAGCTGGTCGGCAAGTGGGGCGAGTACGGCGTGAAGATCGAAGGCGCCGACAGCTTCACCAACAGCCTGGCCAACACCCGGGCCATGGCAGCGGCAGGCAGTGAGCTGGCAGCCAAGGTGCTGGCCCTGAGCATTGGCGGTCACAACGACTGGGCGATCCCAGCGCGTGACGTGCAAGAGCTTCAGTTTCGCCACTTCAAACCAGGCACTGACGACAACTGGCAATACGGCCGCAGTGGGGACAACCCACACAGCGAGCCTGTCGGCCTTCTGTACAGCGAGCAGGACCCGGCGCAGACAATTCACGGAGGCTTCCGCGACGGCGAGCCCGAGGCATTCCAGCAGCGTGCGTACTGGTCGTCAACGCAGCGCTCAGCCGACTACGCTTTCGGCATGTACTTCGATGATGGCAGTCAGGACACCGGCGGCAAGTTCCTCGAGCTCCGCGTCCGCCCCGTCCGCAGCGAATTTATTGATTAATTCGATTATTTAATCCGGCCGCGTGCGGCCGGTTGCTTTGCTTATGGAGCTGTACCGCAATGGGAATGCACACCGATCTGTCGATCTATCGAGCGGCCATGGGCCTCCTGCACATGGCAACCATTCTGACTCGCAACATCCCGCGAGACCTCAAGCAATCGCTGGGCAAGCGAGTGATCGACGAATGCATCGAGGTCGTGATGCTGATCGCCCGTGCAAACGCAACCCAGGACAAGCGGCCACACCTGACCCTGTTGGTCGAGAGGGTTCAAGTGGTCGAGTTCCTGATGCGCCTATTCAAGGACAGCCGATTCATCAGTGTCGAACAGCATGCGAAAGCGATAGAGGTGACAGCCTCCGTCGGCAAGCAAGCCAACGCCTGGAAACGCTCTACCCCAACCGCGCCCGCTACCTGAAGGTTACGGCTTTCTGGTCTGTGCGAATTGAATCTGGTCGTGCCGCTGACCTGATAGGTCACCGCCATGCGCACAAGGGATACCGACGGTCTAAAGCGTCCGTGCAGGTCCCGCGCAGTTTCCGTGCTGATCGGCTATGCCTTCGGCTCGGCGACGTAGATAGCACGATAGGTCGCAGCGCTCAGCCAACAACGCATTCAACATGAACTTCGATGATGGCAATCAGAACAACAACGACAAGAACAACGAGCTCCGCGTCCGCCCCGTCCGCAGATTCGACTTTGGGCCCCTACCCGTTTCAGGATCTGGTCCAGGCCTATTACGACTGCCGACGCACCAAGCGCAACAGCGACAGCGCGCTGGCTTTCGAGATAGACCTGGAGCGGAACCTGATCCAGTTGCACGACGACCTGGTCAGCGGCAATTACCGCCCAGGCCGATCCATTTGTTTCGTGGTCACCCGACCGAAAGCCCGCGAAGTATGGGCGGCAGCCTTTCGGGACCGCGTCGTCCACCACCTCATGTACAACCATGTGGCACCGCGCTTCTACGCCAGCTTCATAGCGGACAGTTGCGCATGCATTCCGGGGCGCGGCACGCTGTACGCCGCCACCCGGCTTGAGTCGAAGATACGGAGCGCCAGCGAGAATTGGTCGAAGCCGATCTTCTATCTCAAGTGCGACCTGGCCAACTTCTTCGTCGCCATCGACAAGGCGGTCCTGCGCAAGCAGCTGGAGGCCAGGATCACCGAACCCTGGTGGTTGGCCCTGACCACGCAGATCCTGATGCACGATCCGCGTGAGGATTACGAGACCCGCAGCCCGGCGCACCTGTTCAACCGGGTGCCGCAGCATAAGCGCCTGGTAGCGCAGCCCGCACGCCTCGGCCTGCCGATCGGCAACCTGTCGTCGCAGTTCTTCGCCAACGTCTACCTCGATGCGCTGGACCAGTTCGCAAAGCACACGCTGCGCGCCAAGCACTACATCCGGTACGTCGATGACTTCGTGTTCCTGCATGAGTCGCCGCAGCAGCTCAACCAGTGGCTGGCTGAGGTCGAAGCATTCCTGCCCAGGCTTGGCGCCAAGCTGAACCCCACCAAGACGATCCTGCAGCCCGTGGATCGCGGTGTCGACTTCGTTGGCCACGTCATCAAGCCGTGGCGGCGAACCACCCGCAAGCGATCACTGGCCCAGGCACTAAAGCGCACCGCCGCGGCGCCCGCCGAGGATCTGCGCGAGACGGCCAACAGTTACTTCGGCCTGCTCAGTCAGGCCAGCCACAGCCACAGCGATCGAGCAGCACTCGCCCGCGTCGTGCTGAAGCGCGGCAACAGCGTCAACGCGGCGCTGACGAAGACCTACCAGAAAAAATAACCCAACCCCATCAACGAATCACGCCAGCCGGCGAGCCAATCGGCTGTCTGGAGTAATTATGAATCCCTATTTGATCACCGGGCCCGCCCAGATCGGCATCAGTGGTGGTCGCACCAGCGGGCACATGGTCTACAAGATCCTCGAAGCCCACAATGGCGTGCTCCCGCAAGATGTACATCTGTGCTTCCAGAATACCGGTAAGGAGCGCGAGGAAACGCTGCAGTTCATCGACCAGATGGCCAAGCGCTGGGATGTGCACGTTACATGGATGGAGTGGTGCCGGGTGTACGGGCAGCCGGATGATGCCCCCTGGTACAAGCTGGTGGACTTCGAAACCGCAAGCCGCAACGGTGAACCCTTCACCATGATGCTGGACTACTTTGCCGCGTACCGAGCGCAGGAAAAAGGACTCCCGATGTGGCTGCCCAATTTCTCTAACAACGCGTGCACCGCCTACTTGAAAATCAAGATTGGCGAAAAGCACATGCGCTCGCTGGGTTACGACGAGTGGGACTGTGTGATCGGCATCCGCAAGGATGAGCCTGGACGTTACCACCGAATGATGGCTGCCAATGCAAAGGGCGGCGCCCGATGGGACAGCGTCTGCCCTTCATATACTGCCGGCATCACAAAGGAAGACGTTGCCGAGTTCTGGCACAAACAAGAGTTTGATCTGGGCATGGATTCGGACCTCGGCAACTGCGACCTGTGCTGGAAGAAAGGTGAGGACAAGCTGTTCAAGGCCATTCAGGCCGAGCCAGAACGCGTGATCTTCTGGTCCGGCCTGGAGGAAAAATTCAACCAGGTGTTCCGCATGGACCGCCCGAAATACTCCCATCTGGCCTGGTACGCAGAAAACTACAAAGGCCAGATGGATGCGTTTGGATACTCCGAAGATATCGACTGCTTCTGCGGAGATTGACCTAATCCCCCACTCCACCGCCCGGGCATGGCCCGGCAAGGACTCCCCGTGAGCGCACCAACTGGAAAATTGAAACTGGCCTATCAGTCACTGGCACACGCCGAGGCTCGGGAGAAAGAGCTGCAACAGCGCCTGACCGCCGCGGATGAGCGGGCAGATGTGCTGGAGGGGTTATTGCGGGAAGTCGTTGTGCTTGACCCGCGTGGCGAGTTCCTGGGCTGGCAGCTTGACGGAAAAATCGATGCCGCACTCAAGCCAGCAGAGGGTGGTGGCGATGATTGAAATTGATGGATTCTCAATGTTCGCCGGTTTTGGCCTGGGCGTTATCGTCGGATTCGTCTTGCTGATGGCAATTTCTGCGTGGGGTGACTGATGCGCGCCCAACTCCCCGCCTACTGCTGGTGCCTGCTGGCACTGGCACAACTGATTTGCTGAGGTGCTTTATGAGTGTTCTGACGGATAACGAAACCCGCATCGCCAAAGACTGGCAGGCAATGTCCATAACCACCGTCGAGCAGGCGCAGTACCTGAAGATCGCTCGATACCTGGGCGACTCTCCAGCAACCACTACCTACATGGTAGGCCTGCATATGCGTGAGGCTTGCTCGGTAGTTCGGCGCGACCTTCGCAAGATGGAAAAGCTCGGGTATGCCGTGGCCGACAGCAACGGGTCGAACAATATTTACTGGAGCCTGAAGCCATGACCACCAACCAAACGATTGACGGCCTGCCGCGTGAGGTGGGCCTATGCGACCAATCCTGTCCGAGTTAACGGCCGAACGTCTGAAACAGGTAATCGAATACAACGAGCAGACCGGAGAATTCAAGCGCGTCAGTGACGGAACCCCGGCCGGATCTGTCAATTGTGATGGCCGTCTTTGGATTCGCGTGGATGGAAAGAGATACCTGGCACATCGGCTTGCATGGCTTTACGTGACTGGCGCATGGCCGGCTGATCAGATTGACCACCGCGACACCGACAAGTCGAACAATGCCTGGGCCAATCTTCGCGAGTGCAGTTACAGCCAGAACAAAATGAATATATCCGCCCAGGGCAATAACAAGCTCGGCCTGAAGAACATCCATCAGATCAGGAATGGCAGCTTTAAGGTGTCGATTGGGCGGGAAGGCGTTTATCACCAGAAGATATTCAAGACAATCCCAGAGGCTAAAGCCTGGGCCGATCAGAAGCGCGCCGAACTTCACGGCGAATTCATGAGGGCATGAAGATGGAAGATATAAATAAACCTACGTGCAAGATTTGCAACGGCACCGGGCATGTTTCGGACGGTGAGATTGATTGTTACGCCGACGGAACCCCATATGAGAACGGCCCGGTGGCCTGCATCAAGGATTGCCCAGACTGCAAGCCAGCCGCCCGACCACAGTCCAATGTCACCCTCGCTGATGAGGGTGAGATGCCAGCCGCCCTACCCCAGGGCGAGCAGGTAGCCTGCATGCCGGTTGAGCGCTGCTACGACGTACGAGCGAAGATGATCATTGCTTTCAACGAAGCCAGGAAGGCCGGCGGGGATTTGGATGATGCGCTCGACGCCGCGTACAAGTCAGCCTTGCGCTTCTCGCCAAACCCGCTGGCAGCCGAGAAAGCCGATCGCTCACCGGAGGCCTATGCCATTGAGCATGCCGAGTACATGGCCAAGTCAGCTGACGACGTGCTGGCGAAGTTCCAGGCATACGGCCTGGCTCTACTGGCCGTAGATGAGGGCGGCGACGACGGGGAAGGTGAGCTGCTTGAGAATATCGACTCCACCCGCAGTGACCTGCAGGAAGCTATCGTAGATCTGCGCGGCATGGTTTACGACTTCCGCAAGCGTGCCGCCAAATCCCGATAAGAGTACATCCGTACTCCACCCGAAAAACCTGTAACCCCTCCCCCTTCAAAGTCAGCCGCTATAGCGGCAAGGACGAAGTCATGCCCGACTATAACGAACTGAAGCGCCTGGCCGAGGCTGCAACCCCGCAAGAGTTCGATACAGCAGAGGAGAAATCCGGAAATGGCTATATCGAATGCCCGCATTGCGGAGGAAGTGGCGAAGTAGAGATTGAAGCGGACTATTGCAATTATGACGGCGCAGCGATTGGCGTCCAATTTTACGGCATCGGCCATGAGTTTGGTGCGGCCGAGGCGTACTACCGGGCCGCTAACCCTGCAGCAGTGCTGACTCTGATCGCCGACCTTGAGCGCAACCAGCGCATGCTTCTTGCCGCCTGCATGGACATGGGCGCGATTGGCAATGCCCTCGGCGCCGACATGAACGCCGACGGCGATGAGCTGCTGGGCATGGTTGTTGAGCTCAAGGCTGAGCGCGACCGCCTGCGCGAAGACCGGGACGGCCTGCTCGAAGCAGGAGCACACCTACTATGATCGCCACGCTCTGGTTCGCCTACGTCTTCATCTACAAGGGGTCAAGGCCATGAGCGACGTACCCATTGAGCCGCAGGACTATCTGTACGGCGTAAAGGTAGTGCAGATCGAAGACCTTCGCGTTGCCCGCGGCATGACGCGCAGACCGACCAGCTCCTGCCAGCACAAGAAGCTGGTGTACGACGAGAAAGAGCGGCGCGTCTGGTGCAGCGACTGCGAATCCGAGGTTGAGCCCTTCGACGCGTTCGTTGGCATTGTCGGGGTTTTCAGCGGCGGCATGAACTCGCTGAAGCGCCGCCAGCGCGAACTGGCTGAGGCCGAAAGCTTCCAGATGCGCAGCAGAGCCGCAAAGGTGATGGACGAAGCCTGGCGCAGCACGAAGATGGCGCCCCTCTGCCCTCACTGCATGGCGGCGATTTTGCCCGAGGACGTTGCCGGCGGAGTGGCCAGCACGTCGAAAGCCCTGGTCGTCGCTGCCCGAAAGCGAAAAGCAGCAGCAAAACCCTAACCCCAACCCCCCTACATGCCTGCCGGTGAGCGGCGGGCCACCTTCTGCCGCCCCGTGCGGCAAGGACAACCCAACCCAATCAATCCACCCGGCAACGGCGTGGCGAGGTATTCCTATGGCTACTGCAGAAAATATTGATCGCTTCCTACGCCTCGACGAGGTGCTTCACACTACCGGCCTGGGCCGCAATACTGTTTATCGGCGGATCAGGGAGGGCACATTCCCAAAACAGGTTAGAATAGGCCCCAATTCGGTCGCCTGGCGCCAGTCGGCAATTGCTGAATGGATGACCTCAATCACGCCCAGCAACGACCAATCAGTACATTGATCAGTACACCAGAAACTGACAATACCCCCTAAGCCACGCAACACAAGCCCTACAGGTCACACCGTGGAAATCTTCAAAGAGTTTACCTTCGAGTCCGCCCACCGCCTGCCGCACGTGCCGGATGGCCACAAATGCGGGCGCCTGCATGGGCATTCGTTCAAGGTGGCGATCCACCTGAGCGGCGACCTGGATCCCCATACCGGCTGGATTCGCGACTTCTCGGAGATCAAGGCGATTTTCAAGCCGCTCTACGAACGCCTCGACCACAACTACCTCAATGACATCCCAGGCCTGGAAAACCCCACCAGCGAAGTGCTGGCCAAGTGGATCTGGACCGAACTGAAACCCCTGTTGCCGGAACTCAGCGCGATCCGCATCCATGAGACCTGCACCAGCGGCTGCATCTATCGCGGCGAGTAAGCCTTCACGGTAAAAAACCACCCTTTCGGTTTACCTGTGGCGTGGGGCTTGATCCCTCACCACAGGTTGATTACCTGATCCATTTTGTATCACTCCTGCACCGCTTTCGTGCCCGATTGGGCACCACGAACACCCCCTCCTGCGTTTCCTCCCTGTTTGGCTATAAATACTGTGCACCGTGCACAACGTCCACCGTGCGCCCGTCACTGCGAGCGATTTGGCACGCGCGGTGCAATAGGCCTCGTCACTCATTCAGGGAGCAAGGCACATGACGCAGCAAGAACCGGGCAACGATTACCCCTTAAGCGAAGTCCCCATGCATGCGCGCAAGGGCCTGGCATCGACCGCCATGGTGCTGCTGGGCTTTACGTTTTTTACCGCAACCATGTTTGCCGGGGGCAAGCTGGGGGTGGCGTTCAGTTTCACTGACATGCTCGGGGTAGTGGCGTTGGGTAACCTGCTGCTGGGTATTTACGCCGCAGGCTTGGGCTACATCGCCTTCAAGAGTGGTTTGAACTCGGTGCTGATGGGGCGCTTCTGCTTTGGCGAAGTGGGCAGCAAGCTCAGTGACTTGATCCTCGGCTTCACCCAGATCGGTTGGTACGCCTGGGGAACAGCCACGGCGGCCGTGGTGCTGGGTAAATATTTCGAGCTGAGCCAAGGCAGCGTGCTGGCCTTGATGGTGCTGTTCGGCCTGGTGTTCTGCGCCACGGCCTACGTGGGCTATCGCGGGCTGGAGATTCTTTCCTACATCGCGGTTCCCGCCATGGGCTTGTTGCTGTTTCTGTCGATGTGGGTCGCCACAATGAAAGTCGGCGGTTGGGACGGCCTGCTCGCGGTGGTGCCGACCGCTGAACTGGACTTGTCGACGGCAATCACTCTGGTATTCGGCACCTTCGTCAGCGGCGCAACCCAGGCCACCAACTGGACGCGGTTTTCCCGCTCGGCCAGGGTGGCGGTGCTGGCCAGCCTGATCGGATTCTTTATCGGCAATGGCCTGATGGTGTTGATCGGAGCCTATGGCGCGATCGTCTATCAGCAACCCGATGTGGTGGAAGTCCTGTTGCTGCAAGGCTTTGCCATGGCGGCGATGGCGATGCTGCTGCTCAATATCTGGAGCACCCAGGACAACACCATCTATAACTTCGCCGTGGCCGGCTGCAATCTCTTGCGCACCAAACGCCGCAAAACCGTCACCCTGGCCGGCGCGGTGATCGGCACACTGCTGGCCCTGCTCGGCATGTACGACATGCTGGTGCCGTACCTGATCCTGCTGGGCACGGTGATCCCGCCGATTGGTGGCGTGATCATGGCTGACTTCTTCTACCGCTATCGCGGCCACTACCCGCGCCTGGCCGACGCACGCCTGCCGGCGTTCAACTGGCCGGGGCTGGTGGCGTATGCAGTGGGCACCGTACTGGCATTCAACTCACCATGGGTCGCGCCGTTGGTGGGGATCGCGGCTGCATCGCTCAGCTACATCGCACTGACCGCCGTACTGCGCGTGCGGGTGCCCCTGGCTGACGCCCCTATATGAGCCTGACCCTCGCCGACGTGCTGGCCCTGCCGGGCCTGGAATCCATGCGCCTGCGCGCCGGTAAAGCCAGCCTGGATAACCGCGTGCGGTGGCCGTACGTGGCGGAGAACAGCGGAATCGCCGACTGGGTGTTGGGCGGCGAACTGGTGTTCGTCACCGGCATCAACCACCCACGGGATGAAGCCAACCTGCTGCAACTGCTGGACGAAGCGTGTCAGCGCCAGGTCGCCGGCCTGGTGATTCTCACGGGGCCGGCCTATATCCAGGCGATTCCCCAGCGTTTACTCGACGCCGCTGAAGCGGCCGGCATGCCGCTGATCGAACAACCCTACTCGTTGAAAATGGTATTGGTGACTCAGGCCATCGGCTCGGCGCTGATCCAGTCCGAGCAGTTGGGCCGCTCACGTCATGACGTGCTGGAGCGCATGCTGACCGGTGATTATCAATCCCTGGAGTTGCTGCTTCACCGCGCCGTGCAATTGGGTATGCCCCTGGAGGGTCACTGGCAGGTTGTGCAATTGCAACTGGAAGGCAGCGAGTTGCTGTTTGCCCAAGACGACGCGACGCGGGTGGAAGCGCAACTGGCCAGGCAGCACGACACAATCCGTCGCCGCTTGCTTCAGCTGTCGACGGCGCTGCCGGTACTGGGGCGGGCCGGGCAATGGACCTTGTTGCTACCGGCACCGGATGCTGTCGCGGCGTTGGCAAACCGTCAGCAATTGGCGCACTGGCTGAAGCCATTGAACCTGCGCCTGGCGCCGCTCAAGCTGTTTATCGGCCTGAGCGCGGCGGCGCATCCCGCTGCGCGCCTGGCCCAGGCGCAGGATGAAGCACGCCAGGCATTGGCCGCAGCACGACGGTTCAGCGAGCGCGCAGGGCTGTGCGTGTATGACGAATTGGGCGTGCTCAAGTTGCTCAGCGGCGTGCGTGACCGCGCCCTGCTCGACCAATTTCTCAATGAGCGCCTGGGCCCGCTGCTGCGCCACGACCTGCACCATGGCCCCAGCCTGATGCCGACCCTGGAGGCCTGGTTTCACGAGAATGGTAATCTGATGGCCGCCGCCCAGCGGCTGGCCGTCCACCGCAATACCCTGACCCACCGCATCCAACGCATCGAAGCCCTGTGCGGGCTGACGCTGGATAATTCATATGACCGCCTGGACATCGGTATCGCCCTGATGATCTGGCGGCTGTCTGCCTGATTGTTTTTAGCCAAGAGGAACTTGCCCATGCACATCATCAACGCCCGCCTGCGCGACCGTGAAGGCCTGCATGATCTGCACCTGGAAAATGGCCGGATCGCCAGCATCACCCCACAGGCGGCGCCGCCCGTGCTGACGGCCGGTGACCTGGATGCCGCTGCCAACCTGGTGATCCCGCCCTTCGTCGAACCCCATATCCACCTTGACGCCACCCTTACCGCCGGCGAACCCCGCTGGAACATGAGCGGCACGCTGTTCGAAGGCATCGAGTGCTGGGGGGAACGCAAAGCCACCATCACCGAGGAAGACACCAGGACCCGCGCCAAGAAAACCATCCAGGCCCTCGCCGCCCACGGCATCCAGCACGTACGCACCCATGTCGACGTCACCGACCCCGACCTCACGGCGCTCAAGGCCATGCTGCAAGTGCGCGAAGAAAGCACGCACCTGATCGACCTGCAAATCGTCGCCTTTCCCCAGGAGGGCATCGAGTCCTACCGCAATGGCCGCGAGCTGATGGAAGAAGCCATCCGTCTAGGCGCCGACGTGATCGGCGGCATCCCCCACTTTGAATACACCCGCGACCAAGGCGTGAGTTCGGTGAAGTTCCTGATGGACCTGGCCGAACGCACGGGTTGCCTGGTGGACGTGCATTGCGACGAAACCGACGACCCCCATTCGCGCTTCCTCGAAGTGCTGGCCGAAGAAGCCCGCAGCCGCGACATGGGTGCCCGCGTCACCGCCAGCCACACCACGGCCATGGGTTCCTATGACAATGCCTACTGCGCCAAGCTCTTTCGCCTGCTGGGGCACTCCGGTATCAGCTTCGTCTCATGCCCGACCGAAAGTATCCATCTGCAAGGCCGCTTCGACAGCTTCCCGAAACGCCGAGGCGTCACGCGGGTCAACGAACTGCTGGAAGCCGGCATGAACGTGTGCTTCGGCCAGGACTCCATCGTTGATCCCTGGTACCCGCTCGGCAACGGCAACATCCTGCGGGTGCTGGAAGCCGGTTTGCACATCTGCCACATGCTCGGCTACCGCAACCTGCAAAGCGCCCTCGATTTGGTGACCGACAACAGCGCCAAGGCCATGGCCCTGGGTGATCGCTACGGACTGGAGCCTGGACGCCCGGCCAACCTGTTGATCCTTTCAGCGGACAGCGACTACGAAATGATCCGCAGCCAAGGGCTGCCGCTGTACTCGATTCGTAACGGCAAGGTGTTGATGAAGCGTCAGCCGGCACAGGTAGAGTTTGTGTAAGCGAGCAGGTCACTGGATTGAGTCGATATCCAGCAGTTGCGCCCTCCCCAACTCGCTCTGCGTGGCGGGAGGGATACTGGCGATCTGAGGCCGTGCCTGATTTTCACGATGACGGAACCAGCGCTTCAGGCTGGGTTGCAACGTAACGGATTGGGCATGGCTTCCGTAGATATCGCGGGCCTCAAGACGCCGCCAGCGCAGGGTTTGCAAGCGTTCGCGAGTGTTGTTCAGGCGTTCGATCTCGGCGTTCAAGGGCTCGTGATATTCATAGGTCCGGTCGTTGGCCGGGCGATGTCGCGTCAGTTCACGCCGCTTGTCTTGCAGTTGTTTGCGCATGGTCGCCAGGGCATGGTCGAGCAGGGCGAACTCGCGCTGGGTGACCAAAGGGCCGTTGCTGTCCACCGCCTGTTGCCAGCGCCGCAACGTCGCCCAGGCGGCAGGTATGTAGCTGGCCGTCATGAAGTGCTGTTTGTGTTGCACCAACTGTCTGATCAAACCTTCGCGGTCGGGCATATCACCCTGCACTTGCAACGCCCGATTGCGGCCTGCCTCTTCGATGGACTCACAGCCGGGTTTCCAGAGTACCGAAGAGTGCGTGCCATCGGGGAGCATGATCGGCATGAAGTGTTGCTGCTCGCCGTGATGTTGGTACGGGTTGCCACCGATGCGTACCAGACCGGCGGCGAACAATAGGCCACCCGCCGTGGGCGCGCTGAACAGCGTGACGGCACCGGGAATCCAGAGTTTCGCGGTGGTGTTCATCCAGGGCGCCGGGACGCTGGGGACGGGGTCGTTGTGGTTGACGATACGGTGGTGGACCAGCGTGGAAGCGCCAGCGGTGAACGCGGAGTCGGCGGCACGGGGCGCGCCGTAGGTATAGAGCAGGATGTTGTAGTTTGCATCGGGAATTCGTCGTAAGCCTTCCGCCAGAAGCAACGCAATCGCGCCGCCCAGGCTGTGGCCACAAATCACAATGCGCTGGCCGGTGTGAAACTGATCGAGGTAGCGCAACACGAAATTACGTACCGCCCGGTACGCCTGATAGAAGCCATCGTGCGCTTTGCCAACCCCCTCCGCGAAATGCACCTGGTGGGCGTTGGCATCGCGCAATCCGTCTGCGGCACTGGCAGTGCCACGCACCGCTATCAGGATGACCTCATCGTGGTGAGTGATGAACGCTTGGGTATCAGTGCCGCCTTTTTCGTCATCGAAGAAATGCAAGCGCGCGGGGTGCTCCTGTTGATAGCCCAATTCCGGGCGATTCTGTGAGTACAACGCAGGGTCGAAGGGCAGGATTTCGAAACGCCTGGAGTACGGGACTTCCTCGTAGAGTGGATAGAAACGCTGCGTTTGCTCGGGATCCACTCGCCACGCTTCCTGATGCCCTGCAAGCTGTTCGGCAAATAGATTTCCGACACTGGGGTCCAGCGGAAAACGCACTTCGTCCTGGGGTTTCTCCGGCGGCGCCTGACCGAAGTCGCAATAACTCAGTGATGCAAACAATGCCAACTGATACAGGTTCAAGGCACAGAAACTGTCTTGGGTGGAGAGCATCGGCCGCAAGGCTCGAAGCGGGCGCACTTCGAGAACGGTGTGGTTGTCGGGGAACAGCACCACCCCGCACAAGTTGGGCTGGGCTGGGCCGAAGGCGAGGTCTGCCATCATTTTCAGGGCGTGAGGTTGCGGACGATAGGCTGAAGGTGCCACAGGGGGTAGATGAGCGACATGACGAACCAGGTCACTCACTTCAACTTGATAAAAGCCCTCCATGTTCTGCCGTGCAAAATCAATCTCGACTCGCTCACCGTTGGAGTTTGAAAAAACCGTTTGTTCAGCGCGAATTTGAAGCTCCGAGATAGGCAGTTGGTAGACTTTGCGCGTCATCAGCTCGCGATAAGGCTCCTCTTGTCCGCTGTATTGACTATCTAAGCTTAGAACTGCGGGCCCACAATAAAGGCCCTCCAGCTTGGCGAATCCCTCGCTATTGAGTCGTCCGTCGTACTGGGTCCCGGCACTGTCGTAGACAGTAAATGGGAGACCGCCATAGGGCTTTCCATTACCTGTTTCATCCACTAAGCAAAAGCTTACCCATGTCCCTCGCAACGAGCACGCAGGCATCCTGTCACTGAAAAAAGCTCGCTTCCATGCGTCCTGCACCATGATTTCACTCCTTTACACTGCACGTTGGATAGACATCACATATGCGCCCATCCGGCATTTTTATGGGCTTGAAGTCTTGGGTGTTAGTGCCGCAATACGCGTGCAGGTCGTCGAAACTTTTACCTCTACAACGCCTCCACCCGCCTGGAACAGCTATCCATCTATCGTCAAAAGCCGGCTGTTCCTCCTCCGTTAAAGTCAGCACCACCCTGAGCGTCTTTCCCCGCAGCTCATCGCGCAGTGCAACGCCACCTGCTCGCGATTTTTGCCGTTGACCCGCCGCGTCCAGTGAGCGGCATTGCAGAATCTTCCTGATCCCATGAAGAGGACCTACCGTGCGAAACCACCACTGACATTGACCCGGCAGTTCCTGCACACCGGACTCAGGCATCCGGTGCGCATCAAGGCGATCAACGATCGAAATACCCCCAATATCCCCCCCAACATCCGCATCCCGTGCCCCCCACTTCGCATAAAAATCAAACTCCACGTCACGCAACACCAGCGGGCACCCGTCGACTGTTTCATTCAGCGGCAGTTGATAACTCACCCGACTGGCCGCAGGTTTGTAGTCTGTAAAAAAGACCTTCCGCTCCGGCCGCTTGCCTCGGCGCCGTGGCAACGTGCAGGTCTCACCCGTCGCGGGCCCGTAATTGGCAGCTGTTTTAAGTTCAAATTGCGGCGGTAAATCCACCTGCAGCGTAAAGCTATCAACCGGCTTTGCCGCACAGCCCGAAAGCCCCGCCATTCCCAGCGCAAGCAACACCCCCAAGATGCGTCTAGTCATCTGCTTTCTCCATCCGGTGCCACTGCTGCAACACCCGTTGGAAATGATCTTCGGGGGTTTCTCCACCGGTTGGCTGCCAACGAATCACGCTGAGGCGAGTGGCCTCTTCCAACCGTCGCACCACCAGAAACTCAAGTTGTTCAGGCTTGCGCCATTGCCAAGCGCGAGCTTGTTCCAGCACCTGGGTCAGCCAGACTCTGGGGTCTTGGAATTCGACCAGCGCCGCCAGGCTTTCACTGTGCTCAGCCAGCAGATAACGCAAGATATTGGCGTGCAAAATGGCGTGGGCATTTGGGTTGGGTATGTTCAGCCAGGACGCTGGATCGGGCACCGGGTAATCACCGGGTACAGGGTTGTCCCCGCAGTGCCAACGGCCTTCGTGCCAGTAGCACACACTGATCAGCGGACCAAGGAATGCTGGCAACTGCTCACTACTCAGCTGGTTCAGCGCCCGCGCCAGCGTACGATTGTCGTGAAAGCGGTACAGCGCCTGGTTACCTTGCGGCCCGACCAGCAGCCGGTCGCGCCAATGTTGCGTCACCCCCATCAGGTCCACGGTTGGCAAACTGCCCAACCAGCCCCAATTCGTCTCGGGCTTTTGAAGAAGATCCAGCAGCGCAGGCTCGCTGACCTGATCCAGCAACAGGATCAAGGGGCCCGCCGTGGCGATTTCCGCCAGCGGGGTTTGTGCATAGAGGCTGCAATACTCGGGTAAACCCCGCGCTGCCAACATCGGCTGGCGGGCTGCGTTATCGCCTTCAAGTATCAAGCACAGCCTGCGCCCCGCTTGCAGTTGTTGGCTCATCCATTGGCTTGGAAGAGTGTCCATCAGGCCGCCCTCTCACTGACATCGCACAGCCCTTCTCGGCAGCGTTCGCACACCGGACAGAAGTCCGCGCCCAATTGCCTGGCCAAGTGCATGATGGCGCCCTGGACAACGGAGACTTTCGGGCGCTCGACAACCGACGCAAACTTCGCCGAGCGGATGGCGGACGGAGTGCCTCCCAAGGTGATGGGCCGACTGCTGAAAATGCCGCCCGCCTGGATAACCAGGTGCTCTCCTCCGGCTTTGAAGCTCAGGTGTGCACCTGCGTCGATCACCAGGCTGGCACCGGCCTTGAGATGCACCTGCTGCCCGGCTTCAATCACGAGGGTTTGCCCGACATACGTCTGGCTATCGCCCTGCACGTCCAGGTGATCGCTGGCTTTAAGTACGACCTTGCGATCACCCGTGACGTGACGATGCTCTTCGCTTTCCAGGTGAACCGTGCTTAATCCCCGAATGATTTCCCGCCGCTCACCCGCGACTTCCAAGTGAGCGTCATGCCCCACCTGCTGCTCAAGATCCCGTTGAGCGCGCACGTAAATGAGTTCCTCGCCACGACGGTCTTCAAGGTGCAACTCGTTGGAACCGCCGCCGCCCAGGGTACTGCGGCTGCGCAAGACACTGCGGGTCTTGTGTTGCGGCAAGGGATAGGTCGGCAGGTGCAACGCATTGGGCAGGCAACCGTGGACCAACGGCTGGTCCGGGTCACCTTCCAGGAAGGTCACCAGTACTTCCATGCCCACCCGAGGGAGCAGCGTGGTGCCAAACCCGTCACCGGCCCAACCGGACGCCACCCGCACCCAACAACTGCTTTTGTCGTCGGTCTTGTCCAGCCGGTCCCAGTGAAACCGCACTTTCACCCGGCCGTACGCATCGCAATGCACCTCCTCACCGGCAGGCCCGGTCACCGTTGCGGTCTGGGTACCGTTGATGGTCGGCTTGGGGTGTTTGAGGGGCGGTCGATGCGTCGCCCGCCACGGTGTCGCCGTGAAGCGGTTGCGATAGCCGCGCAAGGTATCCACCTCACCGACTGCCTCCTCCAGCACCTGCGGCTGATAGCCCTCGTGACGGACCGACGTGATCAACCATAAATCGTTGCAAAGCGGATCTGGATGGTCACGCAATTCAAGAAAGTGCCCACTGCACAGCGCCGGTTGGTCGCTTTTGCCCAACGCACGAAAACGGTCGCGCTGATGGCGTTCCAAGCCTCTGCGAGCCAGACGCAAACCCCGTTCATGGCCACTGAACCCGGCGGGATAGCGGTAGTCTTCAAGGGATTGTTCTGCTGTGGAACCGGCGGCGGCCTGCAGGCGCAGGGACGGATGCTCGAAATCATGATCACGCCGCACCGTTTGCCCACTGCGGGTACGAAGCCGCACATCGAAACGCTGGATAACCCGCGTTTCAGCCTCCGGTCCGCCTGCTGGGGAATAACGCTGCGCGGGCAAGCGGCGAAACACAGTCTGGTCATCGCCAAACACCATCACATGCGCGTCGGCGCTGTGGCGGAAGTGGTAATGAATGCCCTCCTCTTCGCACAGGCGCTGGAGGAACTGCAGATCGGTTTCCGCGTATTGCACACAGAACGCGCGCGGCGGGTACACCACCGGGCCCAGCTCAAAGGCATGGCTGTCGGCCAAAATGCCGTGTTGTTCAAGGACCGTGGCGATGATCTGGGGAACGCTGCGCTGCTGGAAAATCCGCTGGTCGCGCCGGTGGGCAAGGTAAGCCAGACGCGGTGCCAGCGTCAGGTGGTAGCAGGTGAGTCTTCGACCCGGCTCCTGCCGGCCGATCGCGTAAACCTGCCCGTGCAGGCCTTCGTTGGCCTCACCGAAAGCCAGGTAGGCGGGTTGATGAAGCAGTGCCTCCAGGTCAAGGTCGGGGTTTTCACTGACGCCCTTTATCTGGATGAAATACGGTTGGTCGAGAAACTCCTGGCCTTTGAATTCAAGTACCTGGAAGTCTGTATTCATGCAGGGAAATATCAAATTGAAACGTGACGAAACAAACGCGTCAACCATCCTTTGTTACCCGCCAATGTTATTGCCAATCTGAATTCTTTTTCCGGCTGAACACTGAATAAATGCCGATAAAAAGCGCCTGAACGCCGTAAAGCTTAGCGATCCCAGTAAGGAAATCGGCCCTATTAAAGTAAAAAAGAAGTTTCGTACAGCAAAGCGGGAAGTGTCGTTTAAGAAACAACGAATCGAGGCCATGGACCACTTAATTAAAACAAGAAATGCCCTACAACAACTTGCAGATAAATAACTAGTAGATAGCGAAACGGCTGATAACCACTCCGGGGTTCAACCGTTCAAACAGTTTTATGCCTGAGGCGATGCAGTCCCAAAAAGACTGACGCTCAGCAGCGTCTGATCCTGCGTCTGCAAACGCACTGGCGCAGTGCCACCAGGCATCACCACCGCCACTTCACCGCCTTCGACCCAACCCGCTCGCCATGCCGCACATGCCACAGCACTGGCGCTGGTCCCGGAGGACGCCGTGGGGCCCTCTCCCCGTTCGAACACCCGGGCAATAATCCGATTGCCGGACTGCCTGGCCGCCCATTGCAAATTGACCCCGGCCAAACAGGGCCGACCACTGCCTGCCGGGGGCGCAAAGGCTATCGCCTGCAGCGGTTCGAACAGCGCGGGTCGCTGCATCAGCAGGTTGTCCGGCAAGGCCGAAACGTGCTCGACCAACGTCACGCAATGGGGATTGCCCACACGCACAAACTGGCTGTGCGCCCACTGCGAGTCAATCGCCGCCAACGCTGTCACGTGGCTCAGTTCAGTGCCGCCGAGCAACGCCTGCTCGACGCCGTGCGCGCCCACCGCCGACGGCCCGAAACCGGGTAAACCCAATGCCAGCCAGAAGCCCTGCCGGTGCTTATAGACGGCCGGCTCGACCCGCGTTGCTACCGGCGACTCCGCATCTGGCTTGTCATGATGCACGCGCAATTCACAGGTCTGGGTCATCAGGCCCTGGTCTGTGAGTGCCTGGGCAAAAATCGTCAACCCGTTGCCACTGCGTTCGGCCAGCGAGCCGTCGGTGTTGACGATCAACAGGTCAAACGGCGGCTCGGCCTGGAACGGGCCAACCAGCAAGCCATCGCATCGGTGGGCTTTCGCATTGGCTGGGCGCGGCGTCGAACCCCAGTCGCACTCCGACGTTATCGCCAGGGGTGCCCAATGCTCGCGAGCACCCGCGGCCTGCGCGGCGCTATCGGGCAGCTCGATACCCCGGCTGCGTAACACCGCCGGGCTGACTACGCCATAAATATTGCCCCGTGCATCATAGAACCGGGTCATGGCGCTGCCTGCCTGAATATCTTCATCGGTGAGTCCGTTCGGTTGCCTACACACTGGGCCAGCAGCGTAATACACAACAGCGCATTTGTGGGAACCCGGCTCGATCCCCAGGGCCTGATGTGCAAGGATGTCGCGCCGGACATCGTTCGTTGAACGCTAAACCAAGGATTCTTCATGACTGCCATCCCCACCTCAGCGCCCGTGGTTCCCGGGCGACTGGAACAAATGTCGACCCGTATCGCTTTTTTTATTGCCGGCTTCGGCATTGCTGCCTGGGCGCCGCTGGTGCCCTATGCCAAGGCACGCGCGGCGTTGAGTGATGGCACGCTGGGTCTGCTGTTGTTATGCCTGGGGGTGGGGTCGATCATCGCGATGCCGGCTGCGGGGGCGTTGGCATCGCGCTACGGTTGCCGACGTGTACTGAGCGCCGGCACGGTCATGATCTGCCTGGCGTTGCCGATACTCGCCACGGTCAGCTCGATTCCGTTGCTGATCGCCGGGCTGTTCCTGTTTGGCGCGGGCCTGGGCACGGTGGACTCCACGGTGAACCTGCAAGCCGTCATTGTTGAGCGCGCCAGTGGCAAAACCATGATGTCGGGCTTTCATGGTCTGTTCAGCCTGGGCGGCATCGTTGGGGCTGCGGGGGTTGCCGGGTTATTGGGGTTGGGCCTGTCGCCTCTGCAAGCGACGCTGGTGGTGATCGTCATCATGGCGGTGGCGCTGCTCAAGGCCGCGCCGCACTTGCTGCCCTACGGCAGTGAAAGTTCGGGCCCGGCGTTTGCGATTCCCCACGGCGTGGTGCTGTTTATCGGCTGCCTGTGCTTTATCGTTTTTCTGGCCGAGGGGGCGGTACTCGACTGGAGCGCGGTGTTCCTCAGCGCCGAGCGCGGGTTGGATGAGGCCTACGCCGGCCTGGGTTATGCCGCTTTCGCCTTGACCATGACCGCGGGACGCCTGACTGGCGATGCCATCGTACGGCGCCTGGGCGCTACCCGGGTGATTGTGGCGGGGGGTTCCCTGGCAGCCGCCGGGGTGTTTCTCGCCACCCTGTCGCCTGCCTGGGAGATGGCGTTGCTGGGTTACGCATTGGTGGGGGCCGGCTGTTCAAATATCGTCCCGGTGCTCTACACCGCCGTCGGCAAGCAGACCCTCATGCCGGAGCATATCGCCGTACCCGCCATTACCACGCTGGGGTATGCCGGTATTCTGGCCGGGCCTGCCATGATCGGCTTCATTGCTCACGGCAGCAGCCTGGCAAGCGCCTTCCTGTTGATCGGTGGATTGCTGGTAGCCGTGGCAATCAGCGGAAAAATACTGCGGGTATAAATGAAATAGAGCATGAGCTTCTTGAGTCGCTCAAGAAGCTCCTTCAGAAAGCGCGTTCAGAGACCCTTTTCTTTTTTCTCGTTTTCCATCCAGCGGTCAACGCTGTAGTTCTTGATCCAGCCGTCATGGTTATGGCTGCCAAAAATACTGGTGCCGTTCGCCTTGTTGCTGTCCAGAGAGTCGAGCAGGCCTCGCTCAACCAAATTCTTGGTGATATACACCTGGTTCTCGCTGTATTTTTTCTTCGGGAACCCGGTCGCCGGATCCCGCACGGTCTGACCGTTTTTATCCGTTTCGTCAGGGTCCTTGCTCATCTCGAGAATCGTGTCTTTCTTTACATAGCGGTGCTTCTCAAAAAAGAAACTGTAGTCTTCCGATGTATCGCGTATGTCATCAAACATGGCCCTGAATGCCTGGACCAGTTGCAGATCGGTTTTCGCATGGTACGGATCTGCGCTCTGTGTATTGGGGTTGGTATTGCCAACCAATGAACCAGCGGCCGTGGACAGGCTTTCAGCGGTGAGGTGTCGATCCTTTCCAAGAACCGCCTGGTTCAAGCGCGGGCGGTTGACGGTCTCCCGAAACAGCATGATGACACGCTCGGGAACGGCGCTGGTGCCCGGGTCCTCGCTCGCGATCTTCTGCATCGATTGCTGGGTCAGGTGCCCGTCTTCCTTGAATTGATCCAGTACTGGCAACTGCAGATTGTTACTCAAGGCGGTTGCCAGCAGGTGGTCGTCCGAACTGACGTAAGGGTTCCCGACTTTCGACATGCCGCCGTACATGTTCTGACCGTCAAAATGCTGGGCGGACCCGTTGGGGAATTGTACGAAATAAGGCTGTGCAACGGAAAGTGCCTTGCCCGTCGCACGCATATCAACCGGAGCTCGAGCATGCCCCCCGCCTCCGGGTAGCGCATTAGCGGCTTGCTGTACTGTAGGTAATAAATTATCAATCCTGCCACTCATGGTTCTTCTCCACTAAATGTTGACTCCACCGCCTAAGCACCGACACAGGCTGAGTGGCGTTCATGCATCAGTGGTTCCTCCGAAAGACCGAGCAAAATTCGACTAACTGTAACCATTCGCCCGCCCAGGGACCGACTCGCATAGACCCTGCGTACTTAAAACCTGGGCAGCTTGAACTTGCTCCAGATATTCGGGAATAGTGAACACAGCAAACTGGGGGCTCGTTCTTCAACCACCGTTCGAGCGCCCTTGTCGAAATCCTCGGCGGTAGGTGCCTGGAAGCTCTTCTTAGGAAACGACGTGAGATTGACCCGCGGTGGCTCGCCTGCGACAGGCATGACCAGCGTCGCAGCGTTGTACTGGGCGTGACGGGGTTCAAAGGATGTCGAGTTCATGGTCAAGACCTTATCCGGTAGATAAAGGCGCCCGCCGATAGCCAATGGCGGAGGTCGTTTTCTAAGCCGCGGCGCTGTGTAGATGATGTGTTCATGATTGGACGTGCAATTCTTGCATGAGCGTTTGACCGCCTGGTGCGCCGTGCTGCGCGGCACCAGGCCGCCGGAAGATCTAACCCAGCAGGTTCAGCAGCCTGAGCAATTCAGATCGCGTCGCCTTTCCGTCACGCAGCGGTCCGAAAATATTGTCCATCAGCCCCCCCAAGTCCGAACGCGCCATGACCTCCCTGGACAATTGGATAAGATGATCACTACGCGGATCACCGGTCAAAGGTTTCGACGCGAGCCTTTCGAACGTACTGAGCTTTATTGAACCGTTCCAGAACCCACCCTTCAACGCATCAAAATGCCTGAGCACGTTCGAGACCATTTCTTTGTCGGTAGCGAGTTTCAAGGGGTTATCGGAGCGCACATAGCTGCTGATGTCATCCCTGGACAAGCGGTTATCCAATCCACCCGTGCGACCATTTCGATCCAAGGCCTGCATCAGTTCCGGACGGCGCACCATCTCTCTTGCCAGGCGAATATTGCTGTCAATGTGCGGATAACCGGTTAATGGGCGAGCCGCCATATCGTGCACGCTTTGGGTCGTGACCTCGCGCGACGGCCACGGCCCCCGGAAGGCCGTATAATTTTTCAATAACTGCTCGGCCAGTTGCTCTCCACTTCGCTTGGAGTAATGAGGATCCGGCAAAGAGGGATTCGGACGCGGCGGCGGGCCCGGATTGGGCCGTACACCCTCAGGCAGCGGACGCGGCGGCGGGCCCGGATTGGGTCGTACACCCTCAGGCAG
>NZ_JADDUM010000407.1 GCF_015163715.1 Pseudomonas cyclaminis | reverse complement strand
GCGCCGGCGCCCTCACCCTCCTCCTCGGCGCTTACTGCGCCATGTTCCAGAATGATCTTAAAGGCCTTTTAGCCTACTCCACCATCAGCCACCTCGGGCTGATCACCTTGTTGCTGGGCCTTAACAGCCCGCTGGCGGCCGTCGCCGCTGTGTTCCATATCCTCAACCACGCCACCTTCAAGGCCTCGCTGTTCATGGCGGCGGGCATCATCGACCCACGAAAGCGGCACGCGGGATATCCGCAAGCTCAGCGGCCTGGTGCGCCTGATCCCGTTCACCGCGACCCTGGCGATGGTGGCCAGTGCCTCCATGGCCGGCGTGCCGTTGCTCAATGGCTTCCTGTCCAAAGAGATGTTCTTCGCCGAAACCGTGTTTATCTCGGCGACAAAATGGGTGGAAATTGCCCTGCCGGTGATCGCGACCATCGCCGGCACTTTCAGCGTGGCCTATGCCCTGCGCTTTACCGTCGATGTGTTCTTCGGTCCGCCTGCAAAAGACCTGCCCCACACCCCCC
>NZ_JADDUM010000406.1 GCF_015163715.1 Pseudomonas cyclaminis | reverse complement strand
GTGCCCGCGTCACCGAAGCCAGCGCCGCGATCGGCGAAGACAAGATCAGCAACACCCTGAGTATCTCGCACCAGGCGCTGCTGTCGGCGCCGGCGGGCACCTCGGGCCTGAAAATGCTCGAAGCGCTGCCAGGCTTCAACGTGCAGGTCAACGATGCGCTGGGCTTGTATGAGTTCGGCAACTCGGTATTCGTGCGGGCGTTCAACTTGCAGCAGATCGGTTTTTCCATCGACGGCGTGCCGTTGGGCCGTACCGACCAGTTTGGCGGCAGCCCGATCTATCGCTACGTCGACAACGAAAACACCGAGCGGGTCACGGCCTCTACCGGCGCCGGCGATGTGTCGCAATCGGGCTATGCGTCACTGGGTCCGTATGTGGATTACCAGACCAGCAACCCCACGGTGGAGCCCGGTGTGAGCCTGTCCTATACCTTGGGCAGCGACAGCCTGCGGCGCAGTTTCGTCAAGCTGCAAAGCGGCGAGTACCAGGGCCTGTCGGCGTATTTCAGCCGCTCGAAAATCGACGGCGACCTGTGGCGCGGGCC
>NZ_JADDUM010000405.1 GCF_015163715.1 Pseudomonas cyclaminis | reverse complement strand
ACCAGCACCGCCACCACGCAACCTTTAACCAGCATCAGTGTAAGGGTCAGGCCAAGGATCAGCAGGCTGTGGCTGATGAACAACTGCAGGTCAATCAACATGCCGATGCTGACGAAAAACAGCCCCAGCAGGATGTCGCGAAACGGGCGGATATCCGCTTCGATCTGGTGGCGGTAATGGCTCTCTCCCAGCAGCATGCCGGCCAGGAACGCACCGAGGGCCGGGGACAGGCCAAGCAAGTGGGTGAGCCAGGCGGTCAGCAACACGATCACCAGCGCCAGCAGCACAAACAGTTCTGCCGAATGGGACGCGGCGACCTCACGGAACAGGCGCGCCGTGCCAGGTAGTGCGGTGAGGCGCAGAGGGTGATGGTGTAGTCCTGCATCGGCCGGGCGATCAGGCTCGACGCCTCCAGTTCCCCCAGGCGGATCGCGACGTCAAAGCCGCTGTCGACCATGTCCATGCGCTGATTGCTGAGCACCACGTACAGTTTGATCAACGGGTAGCGTTGGGAGAATTCGCTCAAGGCGGGCGCCAGGCGT
>NZ_JADDUM010000404.1 GCF_015163715.1 Pseudomonas cyclaminis | reverse complement strand
CGGCCAGCAGCAGGCTGGCGAGCAGGGTTTTACGGTACTGAGCAATCATTGGTCATCCTTGGTTGAGGCGTCAGAGCCCGGCGTGGGCCTGGGCGAGGAAGTCGGGCTGGGCCCACTCATGCACGCTGAAGTCGTTCTGCAAGAAACCGCGCTGCACCAGGAAATCCTTTTTCAACGCCAGGGCGGCGAGGTTCTGCGGTCCCAGTTGCGGCACGAAATCCAGCTCGGCGATGGCCTGGCGGATAAACCCGGCATCCGGCAGGAAGGTCACGCGGGTGAACAACTCGGCGGCCGCGTCGCGGTGCTGGTTGATCCAGCGTCCGGCGCGGATCGCTGCGCGCAGGAACGCCACGACCACCTGCGGTTGCTCTTCGGCAAAGGCGCGGTTGACGGTGGTGGCGTAGGGGCCGTTGTGGTTTTTCAGGGTCCAGTCGGGGTAGCGCTCCAGGTCTTCGATCACCGTGAATTCACCGCTGGCAAGCAGCGCCGGCACATGCCCGGCGGCAACATGCACCGCCTCCACACGGCCTTCAGCCAGGGCGCGGACTTCCTGGCCCGGCTTGCCGTGCAGGCCATGCAGTTGCGCCCAGAACGCCGAAGGGCGCACGGCGGGCTGCAAGGTGTGGGGATCGCCTTCATCCTCCAACTCGATCAAGCGCACTTGCGACGGCTCCAGCCCCGCCAGTTGCAAGGCATTGAACAAACCGTGCTCGGCCAGCGCCTTGAGCACATCCACCCGCGCCTTGTTGCGGCTCACCGGCACGCCGATGCGTTTGCCGAACAGGTCGGCGACCTGGCGGATACGCCCGTCG
>NZ_JADDUM010000403.1 GCF_015163715.1 Pseudomonas cyclaminis | reverse complement strand
TTTTTATTAAAAGTGTCTTAATCATCCCATCGCCGGCTTTTACATGCCCTGTAAAGGTGCGGCCTATTTTCACTTCACTCAAGGGAGCCCCGATCCATGGGACGACTGACCACACACGTACTGGACGCCGCCCACGGCTGCCCCGGCAGCGCCATTCAGGTTGAACTGTACCGCGTCGAAGGCGCACAGCTTGAGTTGGTCGCCAGCGCCGTGACCAACAGCGACGGTCGTTGCGACGCACCGCTGCTGCAAGGCGATGACTACCGCAGCGGCGTGTACCAGCTGCAATTCAGCGCGGGCGATTACTACCGCGCCCGTGGCGTGCAGTTGCCGGAGCCGGCCTTCCTTGATGTTGTCGTGCTGCGTTTTGGCATCAGTGCCGAACAGGATCACTACCACGTGCCCCTGCTGATTTCGCCTTACAGCTACTCCACCTATCGCGGTAGCTGAGTCGTCACCTCGCTTCACACCCCCAAAGCTCTTCGTTGGTTTCGCCCGCGCACACTGCGG
>NZ_JADDUM010000402.1 GCF_015163715.1 Pseudomonas cyclaminis | reverse complement strand
CAGCAGGCTGAGCACGATCAGGAACGCGCCGGCCATGATCGTCACCGAGCGGCAGCGCACGCCGGTCATTTGCACCAGGCCGATGTTCTGTGCGAACGAGGAGTGGGTGAAGGTGTTGAAGAAGCCGGCGAAGAACGACGCACCGGCATCACACAGCAAGCCGCGACGCAGCATCCGGGGCGAGACGTCCTGGCCGGTGATCTTGCCCAGGGCGAGGAACATTCCGGTGGATTCCACAAAGATAATCACCACCACCAGGCACATCGACAGGATCGGCGCCAACTCGAACGTAGGCATGCCGAAGTGCAGCGGCGTTACCACCTGCACCCACGGCGCCTGGGCCAGGCCGCTGAGGTCGACCATGCCGATGATGCCGCACAGGCCGTAGCCCAGCCCCATGCCGATCAGCACCGAAATGTTTACCCAGAAGCCGCGCATGAAGCGGTTGATCAACAGGATGGTGGCCAGGACCAGGGCGGCAATCGCCAGGTAAATCGGCGAACCGAAAGTGGCGGCTGCGCTGCCGC
>NZ_JADDUM010000401.1 GCF_015163715.1 Pseudomonas cyclaminis | reverse complement strand
CGCAGGCTTGATGTGCGCACTGACCGCCGCCGGGCGTGGGCGCAAGGTGATGTTGATCGACCACGCGAACAAGGCCGGCAAGAAGATCCTGATGTCCGGCGGTGGCCGCTGCAATTTCACCAATATGTACACCGAGCCTGCCAACTTCCTCTCGCACAACGCGCACTTCTGCAAATCCGCCCTGGCCCGCTACACCCAGTGGGACTTTATCGGGCTGGTGGCCAAGCACGGCGTGCCGTATCACGAGAAGAAGCTTGGCCAGCTGTTCTGCGATAACAAGTCCAGCGACATCCTCGGCGTGCTGCTCGATGAGTGCATCCAGGCGGGCGTGAACATGCACCTGGATACTTCAGTGCAGGAAATCGCCAAGGTCGACAGCGGTTATCAATTGCAGACCACCTTGGGTGAACTGCGCTGCGAATCCCTGGTGATCGCCACCGGCGGCTTGTCGATTCCGACCCTGGGCGCCACCGGGTTTGGTTATCAAGTGGCCCGGCAATTCGGCCACGAACTGCTGCCGACCCGCGCAGGCTTGGTACCGTTCACCATCACCGATCAGCTCAAGGACTTGTGCGGCGAGTTGTCCGGCACCTCCGTGGACTGCCTGGTCAGCTGCAACGACCAGAGCTTTCGCGAGAATATCCTGTTTACCCACCGTGGCCTGAGCGGGCCGGCGATCCTGCAGATTTCCTCGTATTGGGAATCCGGCGACATCGTGGAAATCAATCTGCTGCCCGACCACGACGCCCACACCTGGCTGCAACAGCAACAGGCAGAGCGCCCCAACAGCGAGCTGAAAACCCTGCTCGGTGAGATCTTCACCAAGAAGATGGCCAACTTGCTGGCAGACACGTGGTTCGCGTCCAAACCGATGAAGCAGTACACCCACGCGGAAATCGCCGACATCGCGCAGAAGCTGGGCAGCTGGCAGCTGGTGCCGGCGGGTACGGAGGGTTATCGCACCGCCGAGGTGACGCTGGGTGGGGTGGATACACGGGAAGTGTCGTCCAAGACCATGGAATCGCTGAAAAGCCCTGGGCTGTACTTCATTGGTGAAGTGCTGGATGTGACCGGGCACTTGGGCGGGTTTAACTTCCAGTGGGCGTGGGCGTCGGGCTACGCAGCCGCGCAATACGTCTGAAGGATGTACGCGGTCAAATGTGGGAGGGGCTTGCCCCCGATGGCGGTGGATCAGCTTGCACATGCAGTGGCTGACACACTGCTATCGGGGGCAAGCCCCCTCCCACATTGACTGCATTCCATATTGAGCATGGGTGTGTCCGGGAATAATTTGCTGTTGGATGTGATCACCACCTTGCC
>NZ_JADDUM010000400.1 GCF_015163715.1 Pseudomonas cyclaminis | reverse complement strand
AAAGGAACCATCAAGCAAAATCCAGGTGTGGCGCCACTTGCACAGGTCAATCAGGCGATGATCGACAATCGCCTGATTTTAATCGTGGCAGGCATTCAATGGCCTACCAAGGGCACGGTCCCTGCGAGTGTCTATTTTGTCAAAGTGAGCCGCTCCTGACGTGGATCAGCGACAGGGCCCCAGCGCCTGCGAACAGTGCGGCACTGACCCGATTGAACCAGCTATGCCCGTTGCCGCTGCGCAGATACCGCGCAGCACCATGTGCACCCAGGCCATAGGCGAGCTTGCACAGCAGATCAAGAACGGTCCAGGTGGCAATCATGATCAGCAATTGCGGCAAAAACGGCTGCTCACTGGTAAGAAACTGCGGCAGGAAGGCGGCGAAAAACAGGATGTCTTTCGGGTTGCTGGCCCCCAGCACAAAAGCCCGGCCGAACAGCGTGCGAAAACGTGGCACGGGGGCTGCTTCCGGGACTGTGGCGCCATGGGCCGGCTGGCGCGATTGCTGCCAGCTCTGCCAGGCGAGGTAGAACAGGTACAGCGCCCCGACGATCTTGAGGGCGCTGAACAACTGCTCCGACGCCAGCAACAGCGCACC
>NZ_JADDUM010000040.1 GCF_015163715.1 Pseudomonas cyclaminis | reverse complement strand
TCGCACCGTGGCCGAAGCGGGTCTGCACCATGTCGCGCAGGATGAAGACCAGGCGCCCCAGGCGGACCAGATCACATCCAGGTGCGGGGCGGTGGAGAAGGCGAAGTTGATCAGCACGACGCTGCTGATGTAGGCGATCAGGAAGAGCATGGGGCGAGGGACCTGTGAACAAGGGGCAAAGGGTACTTCACATTTGGAAATATGTCGTCTGGGAGGGCCTCATCGGGGGCAAGCCCCCTCCCACATTTTGACCGCATTTCAAATCTAGTCGGGTTGGCGGGACTCAACGCCCAATTCATCCCACACGGATTCAGCCAGGTGGAACGTGGCATTCGCCGCCGGGATCCCGCAGTAGATCGCGCTCTGCATCAACACCTCCTTGATCTCGGCACGGGTCACGCCATTGCTGGCGGCGGCGCGCAGGTGCAGCTTGAGTTCTTCGGCGCGGTTCATGCCGATCAGCATGGCAATCGTGATCAGGCTACGGGTGTGCCGAGGCAGCCCGGGACGGGTCCAGATATCACCCCAGGCGTGGCGGGTGATCATTTCCTGGAACTCGCTGTTGAACTCGGTCAGGGCATTGAGGCTACGGTCGACATGGGCGTCGCCCAGCACGTCGCGGCGTACTTGAAGGCCCTCGGCGTAACGTTGTTTCTCTTCCACAAAAAGCTCCTCAACGGGCCAGCAAAAATTCAATCACACGGTCGCTGAATGCAGCACCGGCCTGAACGTTGGACAGGTGCGCCGCATAGAACTCAGCGTACTCGGCACCCTTCACATGGGTCTGAATAAAGTGGCTACCGGCCGGCGGTGTGACGGCATCTTCGGTGCCGGCAATCACCAGGGTCGGCACTTTGATCGTGCGCAGTTGCTCACGGAAATCCGCATCCCGCACCGCGCCGCAGTTGGCCGCGTACCCCTCGGGCGAGGTGGACGCGAGCATGTCGGTGATCTGCTGGGCCTGGTGCGGGTTGGCCGCTGCGAAGTCAGCGGTGAACCAGCGCGCAATGGAGGCATCACGCAAGGCCACCATCGCCGCTGCACCGTCGCGCAACACCATCTCGATGCGCGGGTTCCAGATCTCCGGCGTGCCGATCCTGGCGGCGGTGTTGCACACCACCAGACTCAGCAAACGCTCGCCGGCGTTGATGCCCAGCCATTGGCCGATCAGGCCGCCCATGGACAGGCCGCAAAAATGCACGCGTTGAATATCCAGTGCGTCCAACAGCGCCAGCACATCACGGCCGAGCTGTTCGATGCTGTAGGGGCCCTCGGTAACCAGGGATTTGCCATGGCCACGGGTATCGAAACGCAACACGCGAAAATGCTGGGTGAAGGCCGGAATCTGGATGTCCCACATATGCAGGTCGGTGCCCAACGAGTTGGACAGCACCAATACTGGCGCGTCCACGGGCCCATCCAGTTGGTAATGCAGGGCGCCCTCGGCGAGTTGTACAGATGGCATGGCGGCCTCCTTAGGCAGTCCGTTCAAAATGTTCGGTGACAGCACGGGTAACCCAAGTGTGCGCCTGGCCCAGATAGTGGGCCGGGTCGAGCAGACGGTCGAGTTCGCGGGCGGACAGCTCGGCGCTGACCTGCGGTTCGTCGGCCAATACGGCGCGTAGATGGCGCCCTTCGGCGACTGCTCGCTTGCAGCACTGCTCCAGCAAATGGTGCGCGGTTTCGCGGCCCAGGCGTTGGGCAAGCACAATGCTGACAGCTTCGGCCAGGACCAGGCCCTGGGTCAGGTCGAGGTTCTGTTTCATGCGCTCGGGGTCGACTTCCAACCCTTCGCTCACCTGCACGGCCTGTTGCAAGGCACCCGACACCAACCGGCAGATCTCCGGCAGGGTTTCCCACTCGGCATGCCACAGGCCCAGGCTGCGTTCGTGCTCCTGGGGCATGGCGCTGAACATCGTCGAGACCAACCCAGGCACGCGGGTGGCCGCACTGATCAACACGGCGGCACCGACTGGATTGCGTTTGTGCGGCATAGTGGACGAGCCACCCTTGCCCGGTGCCGACGGCTCGAACACCTCCGCGGCTTCGGTCTGCATCAACAGGCTGATGTCGCGGCCCAGCTTGCCGAGGCTGCCGGCGATCAACCCCAGCACGCTGGCGAACTCCACCAGGCGATCACGCTGTGTGTGCCAGGGCTGTTCGGGCAGGGTCAGTTGTAGCTCAGCCGCCAACGCCTCGGCCACCGGCAGCGCCTGTTCGCCCAGCGCCGCCAGGGTTCCGGAGGCACCGCCGAATTGCAGCACCAGCAGGCGCGGTCTCAGCTCCGTCAGGCGCTGGCGACTGCGGGTCACGGCGCCCAGCCAGCCGGCGATTTTCATCCCCAAGGTGACGGGCGTTGCGTGCTGCAGCCAGGTACGCCCGGCCATCGGTGTGGTCGCATAACGCTGGGCCTGGGCGGCGAGTACATCGCCCAAGCGAACAAGGTCGGTTTCGATCAATACCAGTGCGCGCCGCAATTGCAGCACCAGGCCGGTGTCCATCACATCCTGGCTGGTCGCGCCCAGATGCACGTAGCGTTCGGCCCCGGCATCTTCACTGGCGATCAATTTACCCAGCGCCTTGACCAACGGAATCGCCGAATTACCCGCGGTGGCAATCGCCGCGCCAAGTGCGTCGACGTCGTACAACGACGCCAGGCATGCCTGGGCAATCGGTGCAACGGCGGCCTGGGGAATCAACCCAACCCGCGCCTCGGCGCGGGCCAAACCTGCCTCAAAATCCAGCATGCCCTGCAAGCGCCCCTGGTCGCAGAAGACCTCGGCCATGCTGTCAGCGGTGAAGTAAGCGTCGAACAGCTGGTTGCTCGTGCGCAGTGTCATAACGCGTTCCTTACAAATCGTGGTGCAAGTACTCCGCCTGTTTCGGCAGACGCAAGCTGAACAGGAAAGCCACGGCCATCATGCCGGTGACGTACCAATAAAAGGTGTTTTCCATGCCCATGGATTTCAGACCCAAGGCCACGTATTCCGCCGAGCCGCCGAAGATCGCATTGGCCACCGCATAGGCCAGGCCTACGCCCAAGGCGCGCACATGGGGCGGGAACATTTCCGCTTTCACCAGTCCGCTGATCGAGGTGTAGAAACTTACGATAGCCAACGCCAGGGAAATCAGCACAAACGCCAGGAACGGGCTGGTCACGGTTTTCAGGGTCAAAAGGATCGGCACCGTGCACAGGGTACCGAGGGCGCCGAACCAGAGCATCGAGTTGCGTCGACCGATCTTGTCCGAGAGCATGCCGAACAGCGGCTGCATGCACATGTACACGAACAGCGCGCCGGTCATGATGTAGCTGGCGGTCTTGGCGTGCATCCCGGCGGTGTTCACCAGGTACTTCTGCATGTAGGTGGTGAAGGTGTAGAAAATCAGCGAGCCGCCGGCGGTGTAGCCGAGCACGGTGATAAACGCCGCTTTATGGTTGCGAAACAGCGCAGCGATGCTGCCGGCGTCCTTGTCCTGGCGCATTTCCTTGCTGGTGGTTTCCTTGAGGGTGCGACGCAGCAGCAGCGAAATCACCGCCGCAATGGCGCCGATCACGAACGGAATCCGCCAGCCCCAGGCGCGCAATTCCTCTTCGGTGAGGATCTGTTGCAGGATCACCACCACCAGCACCGCCAGCAGTTGTCCGCCGATCAGGGTGACGTATTGGAACGAGGCGAAGAAGCCGCGCTGCCCTTTGAGTGCGACTTCACTCATGTAGGTCGCGGTGGTGCCGTACTCGCCACCACCGACAAACCCTGGAACAACCGCGCCACCAGCAGCAACGCCGGGGCCCAGGCGCCGATGTCTTTGTAGGTGGGCAGGAAGGCGATGACCAGCGAGCCGGCGCACATCATCAGCACCGAGATCATCATCGAATTTTTGCGACCGTGTTTATCGGCAACCCGGCCGAACAGCCAGCCGCCGATGGGGCGCATCAGGAACCCGGCGGCGAATACGCCGGCGGTGTTGAGCAGTTGGACCGTGGGATCATCCGACGGGAAAAATGCCGGAGCAAAGTAGATCGCGCAGAAGGCGTAGACGTAGAAGTCGAACCATTCGACCAGGTTGCCGGAGGAGGCACCGACAATCGCAAAGATCCGTTTGCTGCGTTCTTCTCCGGTGTAGTGACTGGTGGTTGTTGTCATGATTTTTCACTCAGTGGGAACGGTTATAGCCTAGACATACTTTGCAACAACCATGTTCCGCAAGCAGACATTTGGATAATGGGTTGCCTGAACCGGCCCTGTCGGGGGCAAGCCCCCTCCCACATTTAACCGAGTAAGGCTCAGACAACTCGATCAACTGTGGGAGGGGGCTTGCCCCCGAAGAGGCCCCCAAGCCTTACTCAATAATCAAAAAACACCGTCTCCTTATCCGTCCCCTGCAAAATCACATTCCACTGATACACACCCTGCTCATCCTGCCTGGCAATCAAGGTGCTACGCCGCTCAGCCGGCACACACGCCAGCAGCGCGTCATCGCCATTGAGTGCCTCACCGTCAAAATAAATCCGCGTCAGCAAGTGCTTCACCAAGCCACGGGCAAACACCAGCACCACCAGGTGCGGCGCCTGGGTCATGCCCTTCAGGCCCGGGACGCGCCCGGCTTGATGGTGGTAAACCGGAAGCGCCCTTCGGCGTCCACCGGTACCCGGCCGAAACCTTCGAAGTTCGGGTCGACGGCCTTGTCCTGCTCATCTTCCGGGTGGTCGTACTTGCCGGCGGCGTTGGCCTGCCAGACTTCGAGCATGGCGTCGTTGACCACATCACCGTTGCCATCCACCACTTGCCCGCTGATCGCCACGCGCTCGCCAAGGGTGGCGGCGACGGTCAGGTCTTCGCGGTTCAGCCAGGTCAGGCCGATGTGGTAATACGGCCCGACGGTGTGGGACGTGGTTGCGTAAAGGCTCATCTCATTTCTCCATCGGCGTGGCGTCGCGGCCGCGCAGGACGATGTCCCAGCGGTAGCCGAGGGCATAGGAAGGAATGGTTTTTTCCAGGTCGAAGCTGGCGATCAAGCGTTCCTTGGCACTGGTATCCGGCACGCAGTTATAGATCGGGTCGTATTCCAGCAACGGGTCGCCGGGGAAATACATCTGCGTGACCAATCGCGTCAGCACGCTGGGGCCAAACAGCGAAAAGTGGATATGCGCCGGGCGCCATGCGTTGTGATGGTTGCCCCACGGGTAGGCGCCGGGCTTGATGGTCTGGAACTGGTACCAGCCATCGGCGTCCGTGACGGTGCGGCCGGTGCCGGTGAAATTCGGGTCCAGCGGCGCGTCGTGCACATCGCGCTTGTGGTTGTAGCGACCGGCGGCGTTGGCTTGCCAGATCTCGACGAGGATGCCCGGTACCGGCAGGCCGTTTTCATCCAGTACGCGGCCGTGAATGATGATGCGTTCGCCCTGAGGCTCGCCTTCATGCTGCGCGGTCAGGTCGTTGTCCTTCTCGTTGATTCGCTCGGCGCCGATGGTCGGGCCGGTGATTTCCGACAAGGAATGGGGCAGGAACACCAACGGCTGGGACGGCGAACGCAGGTTCGTCGACTGGTAGGCCGGGTGCAGGTAATCAGGTTGAGTGCCCGCTTGCGGGCGCGGTAACCGGGCTTGTCACTCATGGAGCAGTCCTCTCTTATTAGATGCGTTCAATCGCCAGGGCCAAGCCTTGGCCGACGCCGACACACATGGTCGCCAGGCCTTTACGGCCACCGGTTTTTTCCAACTGATGCAGGGCTGTCAGGACCAACCGCGCACCGCTCATGCCCAGCGGGTGCCCCAGGGCGATGGCGCCGCCGTTCGGGTTGACCTGGGGCGCGTCGTCGGCGATCCCCAGTTCACGCAACACCGCCAGGCCTTGGCTGGCGAAGGCTTCGTTGAGTTCGATCACGTCAAAATCGGTGACCGCCAAACCCAGGCGCTCGACCAGTTTGCGCACCGCCGGCACCGGGCCGATGCCCATCACACGCGGGGCGACACCGGCGCTGGCCATGCCCAACACGCGGGCACGGGCGGTGAGCCCGTGTTTCTTGACCGCTTCGGCGGACGCCAGGATCAGCGCGGCGGCGCCATCATTCACACCCGAAGCATTGCCAGCGGTGACAGTTTTGTCAGGGCCGTTGACCGGTTTGAGCTTGGTCAGGGCTTCAAGGGTGGTGTCCCGTGGATGCTCATCGTGCTCCACCACGGTTTCGCCTTTTTTATGGGCGACCCGCACCGGCACGATTTCTTCGGCAAAGAATCCGGCCGCCTGAGCGGCCGCCGTGCGTTGCTGGCTGCGTAGGGCGAAGGCGTCCTGATCAGCACGGGACACGTTGTAATCGTCGGCCACGTTATCGGCAGTCTGCGGCATCGCATCCACGCCGTATTGTTCCTTCATCAACGGGTTGATAAAACGCCAGCCGATGGTGGTGTCTTCCAGCTTCATGTTGCGCGAAAACGCCGCATCGGCCTTGCCCATCACGAACGGTGCGCGGGACATCGACTCGACGCCGCCGGCAATCGCCAGCTCCATTTCGCCGCTGGCGATGGCGCGAAACGCGGTGCCGATGGCGTCCATGCCCGAGGCGCACAAGCGGTTGAGGGTCACGCCGGGAATGCTCTGCGGCAGGCCGGCCAGCAACAGCGCCATGCGCGCAACGTTGCGGTTGTCTTCGCCGGCCTGGTTGGCGCAGCCAAGGAACACCTCGTCGACCGCACGCCAGTCCACCGACGGGTTGCGTTCCATCAGCGCCTTGATCGGCAGCGCGGCCAGGTCGTCGGCACGCACCGTGGCCAGGCCACCGCCGAAACGGCCGATGGGTGTGCGGATGGCATCACAGATAAACACGTCGCGCATCAGGCTTCTCCGGGTGCTTGGCCATGGGCGGCGGCCGTGCGGGCTTCGAGGTCGCGCAGGGCGGTGAGTTCGATGTCCGTCGGTTCGGCAGTGGTGCTGACCTGGTCGGCAAAGCGGATCGCCCAACCGGTAGCGGCCACCACTTGCTCGCGGGTTACGCCAGGGTGCAGCGCGGTAACCACAAATTCATGGGTGCCCTCTTCCGGCTCCATGATGCACAGGTCGGTAATGATGCCGACCGGGCCGGCGCCCGGCAGGCCCAGGCGCTTGCGTGAATCGCCGCCCTCGCCGTGGCCGACGGAGGTGATGAAGTCCAGCTTGTCCACGAACGAACGGGACGACTGCTTGAGGATGATCAGCACGCTCTTGGCGGAACCGGCAATCTCCGGCGCACCACCGGCACCCGGCAGGCGTACTTTGGGCTGGTGGTAGTCACCGACCACGGTGGTGTTGATGTTGCCGAAACGGTCGACTTGGGCCGCACCGAGAAAGCCGACGTCAATGCGCCCGCCTTGCAGCCAGTAGCGAAAAATCTCACCGGTTGGCACCACGGTGTCAGCGGTTTCGGCCAGTTCGCCATCACCGATGGACAACGGCAGTACCGAAGGCTTGGCGCCAATCGGGCCGGACTCGTAGATCAACACCACGTCGGGCGACGAAGTCAGGCGCGCCAGGTTGGCCGCTTTCGAGGGCAGGCCGATGCCGACGAAGCACACCGAGCCGTTCTTGAGGCGGCGTGCGGCGGCGACGGTCATCATTTCATTGGTCGAGTAAGCCATTACTTGGCCTCCTGCGCGGTGGCCAGTTTGGCCTGGAATTCACTGAAATCGGCAGTGCCATGGATGTATTCATCAATCCAGGCGGTAAACGTCCCACGGTCACGGGCAATAGGGTCCCACGCCTGGTAGAAGCGATTGTCGCGCTCGTTGTAACCGTGAGCGTAGGACGGATGCGCGCCGCCGGGTACATGGCAGACGGCAGTCAAGGCCCAGGTGGGCAACACGCAGCTGTTCATCGGTGCGTTCAGGTCGTCGACAATTTCCTCGACGGTGACGATGCAACGCTTGGCCGCCAAGGCCGCTTCCTTCTGCACGCCGAGAATGCCCCAGAGCAACACGTTGCCCTTGCGGTCGGCCTTCTGGGCGTGGATCACGGTGATGTCCGGACGCACCGACGGCACCGCCGCCAGCACTTCGCCGGTAAATGGGCAGGTCACGCTTTTGATCAGCGGGTTGACCTTGGGCAAGTCGGAACCCGCGTAGGCACGCAGCACGGCGAACGGTAGGCCGGAAGCACCAGCGACGTAGGCATTCGCCAGGTCGGCATGGCTGTGTTCTTCGATCTCCAGCGGCTGCGGCCATTGCTTCTCGACCGCGTCACGCAGGCGATGCAGGGAGCCCACGCCTGGGTTGCCGCCCCAGGAGAAAATCAGCTTGCGTGCACAGCCGGCCCCGATCAACTGGTCGTAGATCAGGTCAGGTGTCATACGCACCAGCGTCAGGTCTTTCTTGCCCTGACGAATGATTTCATGGCCTGCGGCCGTAGGGATCAGGTGGGTGAAGCCTTCGAGGGCGACGGTATCGCCGTCGTTCACGAAGCGCTTGACCGCATCACGCAGGGTGAGAATGTCAGCCATGGGGTTTGGGCTCCCGGGGTTATCGAAAAAGGCGCTGAGGTGGCGCCGAAGTGCTTGAAGATTAAGCCGGGGAAATGGGCCAAACAATCCGATAATCGACTAAGCGTTCGATTATCGAACCGATTGTTGCCTAGCTAACCTTCATCTGAACTCGGTCAAATGTGCCCGTTCTCAGGTCGCATCCGCATGGCTGACCATGCCCTTGATGACCACTGCCGCCGTGGCCACTGCGGCCGGGATCACCAGGGCGGTGAGCACCTGCTCGAAGTTCCAGCCCAGGCCCAGCAAGGTGGCGCCCATCCAGGCGCCGAGGATCGCGCCAAAGCGGCCGATGCCAAGCATCCACGACACGCCGGTGGCGCGACCTTGGGTCGGGTAGAAACGCGCCGCCAGGGATGGCATCGCCGATTGCGCACCGTTGACGCACATCCCGGCGATCAGCACCAAGGTCGCCAGCACCGTGATATTGCCCAGGCTCTGTCCGACCGCGTAGGCAAACACCCCAGCCAGCAGGTAGAAAATGCCGATGACTTTGTGGGGATTGAACCGGTCCATCGCCCAACCCACGCCAACGGCGCTCAGTACACCACCGAACTGGAACAGCGCACCGATAAACGCGGCCTGCTCCATGCTCGCGCCGCTGTCACGCATCAGCGTCGGCAGCCAACTGGTCAGCAGGTACACAATCACCAGGCCCATGAAGTAGGTGAGCCACAGCAGCAAGGTGCCGGCGCTGTAGGTGCCGGAGAAAATCACCGCGAACACATTGCGGGCCTTGACGGTTTTCTGTTCGGGTACGCTGAAGGCCGTGGCCTGGGCAACAATAGTGGGCTCGATGGGTGACAAGGTTTTGCGCACCTTGTCGGTGCCACGGTTGCGCACCACCAGGTAACGCGCCGACTCCGGCAGCCAGAGCAGCAGAACCACCACCAGAATCAACGGCAGGATGCCGCCGATCATCAACAACGCATGCCAGCCAAACGCCGGGATCAGCTTGGCCGAGATAAACCCGCCACCGGCCATGCCCAGGTTGAAACCGCAGAACATGCTGGTCACCAGCAACGATTTATGGCGCTCGGGGGTGTATTCGGACAGCAGCGTGGTGGCGTTGGGCATACCCGCGCCCAGTCCCAGCCCGGTGAGGAAACGCAGCACCAGCAATTGGTCGACGTTGCTGCTGTAGGCCGAAGCGAGGCTGAACGCACCAAACACCAGTACGGCGCCAACCAGCACCACTTTACGGCCAAAACGGTCGGCCAGCGGGCCTGACCCCAGTGCGCCGAATACCATGCCGATCAACGCGGCGCTCATCACCGGGCCGAGGCTGGCGCGGTCGATGCCCCAGTCCTGGGACAGCGCAGGCGCAATAAAGCCCATGGCTGCGGTGTCGAGGCCGTCGAGGAAAACAATCAGGAAACACAGGATGACCACGCGCCACTGATAGCGCGACAGTGGCTGGGTGTTGATGAAGGACTGCACGTCCAGCGTGGTACCGACAGAAGGCTGATTCATTATTTTTATTCCACACCGAGGGCGGGCCAACGACCTGGGGTCGTCATTATTATTGGGGCGCCCTTAAGAGCGCTGCCGCACAATAATAAGCCGGGTGAAACACCGTCAATTGATCAAGCCGGGATCTGTGCGGTCACCGAACAGCTTAGGCAAACAACTGCGCACTCAGCTCACGGCTGGCGCTGAGCATGCTCGGCAGGAAGCGCTGTTCCAACTCGCTGCGGCTGACCCGCCCTGCATGGGTGCTGACATTGAGTGCCGCCAATACCTGGCCCGAGGCGTCATACACCGGCACCGCGATGGAGCGCAGGCCCTGTTCCAGTTCCTGGTCGACGATGCACCACCCCTGCTGACGCACTTGTTGCAAGCATTCGAACAAGGCTTCGGGCGTGGTGAGGGTGCGGCTGGTCTTGGTTTGCAGGTCGGCGTGGTCGAGGTAGTCCTGCAGCGAGGCGTCGTCCAGCGCCGCGAGCAGGATGCGGCCCATGGAGGTGCAATAGGCCGGCAAACGGCCGCCCACCGACAGGTCCACGGAAATCAGGCGCTGGGTGGTGGCCGAGCGGGCGATATAGAGAATGTCATCGCCTTCCAGGGTGGCCATGTTGCAGGCTTCGTGCAGTTGTTCACTCATGCGGTCCAGGTACGGCTGGGCAGACACCGCCAGTGGCGTGGATGACAGGTAGGCATGGCCCAGGGTCAAGACTTTGGGCAACAGTGAATAGGTACGCCCGTCAGTGGTGGCGTAGCCAAGTTTGATCAGGGTATGTAGGCAACGGCGCACGGCGGCGCGGGGGATTTCGGTGCGGTGACTGATCTGGGCAATCGTCAGGTGGCGCTTGCGCTCCTGGAATGCCTGCACTACGGCCAGGCCACGGGCCAGGGAGGTCATGAAGTCGGGGTCACCGGTAAACGCCTGGATCCGCTTGGCCGGCGAGGCAACGATCGGCGGCGCCACTGACGCGAAAGAGTTGCGCAATTGATCGTTCATCTCGGGTTCCTTTCTCTTATTGTCAACCGCAGGGATTGGGCGGGTATTACAAGCCGCACCGGCCGCCATGCACAAGGCAGGGCCGGCAACATTGGGCGATTATCGGACGATCATGCGATTATCGCAATTTCGCCATGCCTGAGCGGCCGGCCCCTCCCTCGCCTGCCATGGCAACGTTAAGTAGCGTTGAGCATATTGAATCTTTAATTCCTTGTTGAATTTATGGCGCCAGAATTCAGCAAATACCGACGTGCCCGTGTAACAAAACACTCACACAAAGTTGACGCTTTTTAACTTTATGCCGATAGTGTTATTCAAATGCGCCGCTATAATGCACCCTGTGTGCAGGTCAGCCCGGCTTCATTATCGAGACCAGAGCTCGCCAGACCAGGCACATGCCGTGCACGGACTCGCAACTACCTGCTTTGAATGACAGCGGTCTTTAGTATCAGCTGTTCAAACTTGAACGCATCATTGGTTCAACATTGAACACTCCGAGGGCGACATTCAGGCATAACGCTGCAGCGTAATTACACTCAACTCAATTAGGTAACAATGTGACGAAAGATGAACTGCGCGCGGAACTTGAGCGCCAGGAGCAACGTTACAAGGACGTTTACGGCGGGGAAGTCACCACCTACGCCGCCCAGCCTGAACCTGAGCGCAAACCCTGGCGCAAGCGAGCCAGCCTGCTCGACCAGGCGTTTACCCAGGAAATCCAAAAGATTGAACAGGAACTCAAGGCCGAAGAGCGATGAGCGCTTCGGATTGAGCCAAGGGCTCGGCCCGGGCTGCTAGCGCTTAGCCAGCAGCTCGGGCCTGGGTCCTACGATCACCAGTAAAATTTCATACAAATGTTTCAGGAATGACGATTCGGTGACAAAACCCTGTCTTTTCAGCCCTGTACTTTATAAATCAAAGACTTGCCAAAGCCCCGAAAACCCTGGGATCGCCCGGTTTCGCCCCTGGCATTTCAATGAAGATTCTTACCGATGAGCAGCTAGTGCATCGATTACTGAGGTTTTCTGGCATAATCGCGCCCCCTTACGACCGGGTCAGAAAACCTTCATGATCGATTTATTCAGCGGACTGGATGCTTGGGTTCTCGTGAGCCTGTTGCTCGCCCTGGCCTTTGTCCTCGCCTTCGAGTTCATCAATGGCTTTCATGACACCGCTAACGCGGTGGCCACAGTCATCTATACCAAAGCCATGCCGCCGCATCTGGCCGTGTTCTTCTCCGGGGTGTTCAACTTCCTCGGCGTGTTGCTCGGTGGTGTGGGTGTCGCCTACGCCATCGTGCATTTGCTGCCGGTGGAGTTGCTGATCAATGTGAACACCGGCCATGGTTTGGCGATGGTCTTCTCGTTATTGGCCGCGGCGATCACCTGGAACCTGGGCACCTGGTACTTCGGTATCCCTGCTTCCAGCTCCCACACCCTGATCGGCTCGATCCTCGGTGTCGGCCTGGCCAATGCCCTGATCAACGACATCCCCCTGGCTGACGGTGTGAACTGGCAGAAGGCAGTTGATATCGGTGCCTCCCTGGTGTTCTCGCCGATGGCGGGTTTCCTCGTCGCAGCCCTGGTGCTGATCGGTCTGAAATGGTGGCGTCCGCTGTCGAAGATGCACAAGACCCCGGACCAGCGCCGCAAGCTCGACGACAAAAAGCACCCGCCGTTCTGGAACCGTCTGGTCCTGGTGATCTCCGCCATGGCCGTGAGTTTCGTGCACGGTTCCAACGATGGTCAGAAAGGCATCGGCCTGATCATGCTGGTGCTGATCGGTATCGTGCCGGCGCAGTTCGTACTCGACTTGGGCAGCACCACCTACCAGATCGAGCGTACCCGCGACGCCACCGTGCATTTGAGCCAGTTCTACCAGCGCAATAACGCCACCCTCGGCGAATTCCTCGCCCTGGGCAAAAGCGTGAAGGACGATCTGCCGGGCAAGTTCCAGTGCAACCCGCAGCAGACCGAGCCCACTATCAAAGCGCTCGTCAGTACGTTGAGCGGCGTCTCGGACTACCATTCGCTGACCTCGGACCAGCGTATCGAAGTGCGTCGCTACCTGCTCTGCCTGGACGACACCGCGAAGAAAGTCGGCAAGCTGCCGGGCCTGGATGCGCGTGAGAAGTCCGACCTCGACAAGCTTCGCAAAGACCTGACCGCGACGACCGAGTACGCGCCGTTCTGGGTGATCCTCGCCGTCGCACTGGCCTTGGGCCTGGGCACCATGGTGGGTTGGAAGCGTGTGGTACTGACCATCGGTGAGAAGATCGGCAAGCAGGGCATGACCTATGCCCAGGGCATGTCGGCGCAGATCACCACCGCTACCATGATTGGTTTTGCCAATATCTTTGCCTTGCCGGTGTCCACGACGCATGTGCTGTCTTCCGGCGTGGCGGGCACCATGGTCGCGAACAAGAGCGGCCTGCAAGGTGGCACGGTCAAGACCATCCTGATGGCTTGGGTGTTGACGCTGCCTGCGACCGTTGGCCTGTCGGCCGGGTTGTTCTGGCTGGCGTCCAAGGCACTGGGCACCTGATAGCCAGGCGCTGAAAAAAAGGTGCGGCCTCTGTGAGGACCGCACCTTTTTTTTATGGATCAGTATTAACCGACATCATTAAATACCGGGCAAAAAAAAAGGCGACCGAAGTCGCCCAAAATGCCTTGCGTGCTCATGTAATCCAGAAAGACTTACGGTTCTTTACGCTTATTAGCGTCCTTCCAGATAAAAATCCCAAACCCTACAAAAAACAGCACCATGAGGCTGACAGTCAGCACCCCGGCAAATACCACATTATCGATAAACATGACCGGCCTCCTGCACTTGCCCTGTTGCGATAGGGCTAAGTTACTGGAGACGGTGGATTGAAAAATTGACGAGGATCAATGTCGCCCGCAACGGGGCGTAAAGAAGTGCAGTAACTGACCTGCATCAAAGGATGGAGGCAGCTTCAACGCTTTTTCGGCTTGCTCTTGGATTTCTTCTTGACCTTCCCCAGCGGCATTGCCTGTTCAAATGCCTGGCGCACTTCATTCAGGCGTTTGTCATTGAGGTCATGCACGCGCTTGGCGCGTTCGGCATTCAGGTCGATCAGCTTGTCGTCATCACTCATGGCTTGTCTTACGTCGTGGCAGGTAGGGCTCAATAATGCGGGCTCCCGCGCCCGACGGCAAATCAGCGCGCGACAAAAGGCAGACCGTCGCCCAGAATCGGCACTTTCCGCCCAACCCAGGACGCGCACTCAGGTGGCACTGCACAAGGATCTTCCCCCTCTGCTGGCCCTTCGTGCTTTTGAAGCCGTGGCCCGGCACTTGAGCTTTATCAAGGCGGCCCAGGAGCTGTCAGTGACCCAAAGCGCCCTCAGCCATCAGGTCCAGAAACTCGAACAGCACCTGGGCAAACCGCTGTTTATCCGACGCACCCGCGCCATTGATCTGACCGCAGACGGCAGCGTTACTACGACGAAATCCGCCCGGCCCTCGATGCCATCGCTACCGCGACACGCGCCCAACGGCAGGTGCCCAGCGCCACGGTATTGCGCATCGGGCTGTTGGCGTCCTTCGCCACCTTGTGGCTCGCCCCGCGCCTGGCGGGGTTTCTCAACCGCTACCCACACATCCAGGTGGAGCTGTTGCCGTCAATTCAACTGGCCAACGTCGCCGCCGCCGAGGTCGACCTGGCCATCCGTTATGGCAAGGGCGACTGGCCGGACGTGCAGGCCACGCGCCTGATGACTGAGGTCATTTCACCGGTATGCAGCCCGGCGTTCAAGGCCAGCCAACTGGGCAACGGCCCCTTGCTGATGGCTACCTCACACCGGCCGTTCGAATGGACGGACTGGTCCCGGCACTATCAAGTCAGCCTTGAACATCACCCGCGCGTCATGCTGCACGACTACAACATCGTGGTCGAAGCCGCCGTGGCCGGCCAGGGCATAGCGATGGGTCGTCACCACCTCATCCAACGCCGGCTCCAGGACGGCAGCCTGGTGGAAGCCTTCGACTGGCCGCCCTACCACAGCGATATCGGCTATTGGCTGATCACCCCTCAAGGCCCAGCCCACCAAGCGGTCGAATGCTTCAGCCAGTGGCTGAAGGAGATCTGCGCCGACGCGTGAGTTATTTCGATACGTCGAGTGAGATCTATCCGTTTGTCGCAGCCCCTCGCGGAACAACATGCTCAAACCTCATGAAACCAGAGGACTCAGCATGAGCAACTCCCTGCGCCAACGTATGCACGCCCTTGGCCTGACGCTGCCAGCCCCCAGCCAGCCGATTGCCAACTACATCAACCATGTCATCAGCCAGAACCAGCTGTTTATCTCAGGGCAAATCCCCCTGCTCGACGGAAGGCCTGCTTACCTCGGCCGACTGGGCGAATCCCTCAGTGAAGAAGAAGGTGTCCAGGCCGCAGAACTGGCGGCACTGAGCTTGCTCGCGCAATTGAGCGATGCCTTGGGCGATGACCTGTCGCGGCTGGTGCGCACTGTGCGCCTGGGGGTGTTTATCGCCAGCAGCGCCGATTTCCAGCGCCAGGGCGCGGTGGCCAACGGTGCGTCGAACCTGCTGGTGAATGCCCTCGGTGAACAAGGCCGGCATGTGCGCACAGCAGTGGGTGTTGCCAGCCTGCCAGCCGGTGTGGCAGTGGAGGTTGACGCGATTTTCGAGCTGCAACCGTGAGCCCGCTCGATATCCAACGATTAAGGGAGGCCACGCCCGGCTGCCAGTCGGGCCTCGTGCACTTCAACCCTGCCGGCGCCTCGCTGCCCAGCCAGGCGACACTTGACGCCATCATCGACCAACTACAGCGCGAAGCACGGGAAGGTCCGATGGAAGCCGGTGAGCATGGCGCCATGCTCATGGAAAAAGCCCGCCACGCCGCCGCGCAGCTGCTCAACGCGCCCGTCGCATCGATAGCCTTTGCCGGCAGCGGTTCGACTGCCTGGAGCATGGCGTTCCAAGCCTTGGCACCGTGGCAACCGGGTGATCGCATTCTGGTGGGGCGCCACGAATGGGGCGGCAACCTGGCGAGCATGCAATTGGCCGTGCAAGCGGGGGCGCGGGTGGATGTCATCCCCTGCGACGCCACCGGCGCGGTGTGCCCGGTGGCGCTGGAGGCAATGATCGATGCCAGGGTAAAGCTGATCGACCTCACCTGGCTGCCGGCCAACGGCGGCCTGATCAACCCCGCCCAGGCCATCGGCGCAGTGGCCCGGCGTCATGGCATCCCCTACTTTATCGACGCCGGCCAAGCGGTCGGCCAGGTGCCGGTGGATGTGCAGGCGTTGCAGTGCGATGTGCTCAAGTCGGCAGGCCGCAAACACCTGCGCGGGCCGCGTGGCACAGCGCTGCTGTATGTGCGCCCGGACTTTCTCCAACAGCTGAACCCGGCCCAGCGCGATGTGTTTTCAGCCCCCTGGACCGCCGCCGGTTTCGACCTGCGCGACGACGCACGGCGCTTTGAAACAAGCGAAGTGTCCTTCGCCCTGCTAGCGGGGTTGGGGAATGCGCTGCACGAGATGAATAGCTGGGGGATTGAGCGGGTATGGGAACACGTCGCACAGACCAGCGCGCAAATTCGTGCGGCATTGTGTGAGATTCCGGGGGTTTCCCTGCATGACCTGGGCACGTTTCAATCAGGACTGATCGCTTTCAACCTCGCCGGCTGGGACGCCTTCGAGCTGAAACGACAATTGGGACTCAGGCACATCAATATTGGCGCCAACGGCGTGGCCTACACCCCGCTGGATATGCAGGCGCGAGGCCTGGCAAGCGTTGCGAGAATCTCCGTCAGCCCCCTCAACAACGATCACGACATCGAGTCGCTGCTAGCGGCCTTGAGGCAACTGCGCGCTTAAACCTCGACGTCCACCCAAAGGCCCTGGCGCGGCGCGTCTTCGATCAGCGGCACAACCGGTACGGTGTTGTCGGCATTGAGCAGGTCGCCCGGGATCGCCAGGTGCTGGTCCGGATCCTCATCGGCTTCGCGCCGGCGTTTCTGCTCTTCCTGCTGGCGGCGCTGCTCTTCGCGCAGCAGAAAGGTCGACTGCTCGGCATCGCCTTTTTTCAAGTCGATGGTGCTTTCATTGGAGCCCGCTTGCACAGGGACCACGGGCGGAATGTCCGGTTTCTGGCGGACCGGGTCGAGTTGCGACGTAACCGGTATAACGCTGACGGGCAGCATAGGTGGCAGCATGGTAGTTGTTCTCCTGTCAGCAGGCTGTCGGCGGGGGCCACGGCGACTTGAGCGCGGACTCGCCAACCTGTGACCCAGTCGACACTCGCAAGTGCCCGCCACCCGTCGATTCAGCGCTTCCCCCCGCACTCAAACGGAGTAGTTTTTGTCAGAGTCCTTTGGCTGAGGGCCTTGTTCCGTTAAGATAGTCGGCTTTTTCACGGCGGGAGTCAGGCAGCATGGCGCAGCAGTATCAACCGGGGCAACGCTGGATTAGTGACAGCGAAGCAGAGCTGGGGTTAGGCACCGTTCTGGCACAGGACGGCCGCTTGTTGACCGTGCTCTATCCGGCCACTGGCGACACTCGCCAGTATGCGCTACGGAATGCGCCCCTCACCCGTGTGAGGTTCTCGCCGGTGACTCCATCACCCATTTCGAAGGCTGGAAAATGACCGTGCAGGAAGTCGACGATGTCGACGGCCTGCTGGTCTACCACGGCCTCAATGGCCAGAACGAGCAGGTCACCCTGCCGGAAACCCAACTCTCCAACTTCATCCAGTTCCGCCTGGCCAGCGACCGTCTGTTCGCCGGCCAGATCGACCCGCTGGCCTGGTTTTCGCTGCGCTACCACACCCTGGAACACACCAGCCGCCAGTTGCAGTCCACGCTGTGGGGCCTGGGTGGCGTACGTGCGCAACCTATTGCTCACCAACTGCACATCGCCCGTGAAGTCGCTGACCGTATCGCGCCGCGGGTATTGCTGGCTGACGAAGTAGGCCTGGGCAAGACCATCGAAGCCGGCCTGGTGATCCATCGCCAGTTGCTCTCGGGCCGCGCCAACCGCGTGTTGATCCTGGTCCCGGAAAACCTGCAACACCAGTGGCTGGTGGAAATGCGCCGCCGCTTCAACCTGCAGGTTGCGCTGTTCGACGAAGAACGCTTCATCGAAAGCGATGCCGCCAACCCGTTCGAAGACACCCAGTTGGCCCTCGTGGCCCTGGAATGGCTGGTGGACGACGAGAAGGCCCAGGACGCGCTGTTTGCCGCCGGCTGGGACTTGCTGGTCGTCGACGAAGCCCACCACCTGGTCTGGCATGAAGAAAAAGCCAGCCCGCAATACTCCCTCGTCGAGCAACTCGCCGAAGTGATTCCAGGCGTGCTGCTGCTCACCGCGACCCCGGAGCAACTGGGCCAGGACAGCCACTTCGCACGCCTGCGCCTGTTGGACCCGAACCGTTTCCACGATCTGCACGCCTTCCGCGCCGAGAGCGAAAACTATCGCCCGGTAGCCGAAGCCGTGCAGGAACTGCTCGATAAGGGCCGCCTGTCGCCGACCGCCCACAAGACCATCCAGGGTTTCCTCGGTAACGAAGGCGAAGCGCTGCTCACCGCTGTCAACGATGGCGACGCCGAAGCCAGTGCACGCCTGGTGCGTGAGCTGCTCGATCGCCACGGCACCGGCCGCGTGCTGTTCCGTAATACCCGTGCCGCCGTGCAGGGTTTCCCGGAGCGCAAGCTGCACGCCTACCCGATGCCGAACCCGGATGAATACCTGGAGTTGCCGCTGGGCGAACACGCCGAGCTGTACCCGGAAGTCAGCTTCCAGTCGCAGCCGGACATTGACGAAGAGAACCGCTGGTGGCGCTTCGACCCACGCGTCGAGTGGCTGATCGACCAGCTGAAAATGCTCAAGCGCACCAAAGTCCTGGTGATCTGCGCCCACGCCGAAACCGCCATGGACCTGGAAGACGCCCTGCGCGTGCGCTCCGGCATCCCGGCCACGGTGTTCCACGAGGGCATGAACATCCTCGAACGTGACCGCGCCGCCGCCTACTTTGCCGATGAAGAGTTCGGCGCCCAGGTGCTGATCTGCTCGGAAATCGGCTCCGAAGGCCGCAACTTCCAGTTCTCCCACCACCTGGTGCTGTTCGACCTGCCGTCCCACCCCGACCTGCTGGAACAGCGCATCGGCCGTCTGGACCGGATCGGCCAGAAACATGTGATCGAACTGCACGTGCCGTACTTGGAAACCAGCCCGCAAGAGCGTCTGTTCCAGTGGTACCACGAAGCGCTGAACGCGTTCCTCAACACCTGCCCGACCGGCAACGCGTTGCAGCACCAGTTCGGCCCGCGCCTGCTGCCGCTGCTGGAAAACGCCGACGACGGCGAGTGGCAAGCCTTGATCGACGAAGCCCGTGCCGAGCGCGAGCGGTTGGAGCAAGAGCTGCACACCGGTCGCGACCGCCTGCTGGAACTCAACTCCGGCGGCGCTGGCGAAGGCGATGCCCTGGTTGAAGACATTCTTGAGCAAGACGACCAGTTCGCCCTGCCGATCTACATGGAAACCCTGTTCGACGCCTTCGGTATCGACAGCGAAGACCATTCGGAAAACGCGCTGATCCTCAAGCCCAGCGAAAAAATGCTCGACGCCAGCTTCCCTCTGGGCGACGACGAAGGTGTGACCATCACCTACGACCGTAACCAGGCGCTGTCACGCGAAGACATGCAGTTCATCACCTGGGAACACCCGATGGTGCAGGGCGGCATGGACCTGGTGCTGTCCGGCTCCATGGGCAACACCGCCGTGGCGCTGATCAAGAACAAGGCACTCAAGCCGGGCACCGTGTTGCTGGAACTGCTCTACGTCAGCGAAGTGGTTGCACCGCGTGCGCTGCAACTGGGTCGCTACCTGCCGCCGGCGGCACTGCGCTGCCTGCTGGATGCGAACGGCAATGACCTGTCGGGGCGTGTGTCATTCGTGACCCTCAACGACCAACTGGAAAGCGTGCCGCGGGCCAGCGCCAACAAGTTCATCCAGGCCCAGCGCGACCAGTTGACGCCACGGATCAACGCGGGTGAAGAGAAGATCACCCCGCAACATGCCGAGCGGGTGGCCGAGGCAAAGCGTCGCCTGGCAGCGGACACCGACGAAGAGCTGGCGCGCCTGACTGCGTTGCAAGCGGTCAACCCGACCGTGCGTGACAGCGAGCTGGTTGCCCTGCGCAACCAACGCGAGCAAGGCCTGGCCATGCTCGACAAGGCGGCGCTGCGACTGGAGGCGATCCGGGTGCTGGTAGCGGGTTGATTACCGCCCTGCCCTGCTGAACAAGAAGGCCCGCGCAATGCGGGCCTTTTTTATTGGCTTTGGGGGCGTCATCGGGGGCAAGCCCCCTCCCACAGTTGTCCGCGTTGTCCTGTCTATCACCGATCAATGTGCGAGGGGCTTGCCCCCGATGGCATCACCTCCATCTCAAGCCGTCACCGCCGCCGCCTGCACCTCATCAGCCACCAGTCCGGCCTTCATGCGCTTGGCATCGCGCACAAAACTGCGCGAGGCCTGGAACAAGAACAGCATCGTCAAGAACAGCGCCACCGGAATCAGGTACATGGCGTCATGCAGACCCACGGCTTTATAAGCCTCAGTCATCTGCGCAGCCCCATCGGCATACATCGCCGAATGAGCAAAGTGATCGGACAATCCGCCCACCACGATCGGCCCCATGCCGCCGCCCAGCAAGTACAACCCGGCAAAGAACAACGCCATCGCCGTGGCGCGCAGGCGTGGCTCGACCACGTCCTGGATCGCCGTGTACACGCAGGTGTAGAAGTTATACGCAAACAACCAGCCCACACTGAACAGCGCCACAAACACACCAATCTCGATGCGCCCGGCATGCAAGGCCCAGGCGGTGGTGACGGTGGAGATGATCAGGCTGCACGCGGCAAACAGCAGCCGGCCATTGGCAACCCGTTGGTGAATCTTGTCGGCGATCCAGCCGCCCAGGGTCAGCCCCACCAAGCCGGTCAAACCGACAATCACCCCGGTGGCGACGGCCGCATCCTGTAACGGCATAAGGAAATAACGTTGCAGCATTGGCACCAGAAACGAGTTGCAGGCGTAGGTGGCAAAGTTGAAGCACAGCCCGGCCAGCACCAGCCACAGAAAAGTCGGTACGGCCAGCACGCGGCGGATCGGGCGGTCGACGCGTTCCTGGGAGACTTGTACGGTTTCGGCGGCGCCGCGCCTGGGTTCCTTGATATAGAACATGAACACCGCGAGGATCATCCCCGGCACGGCGGCGATAAAAAACGGGGCGCGCCAGCTGTCGAAGGCCTTGACCATCCAACCAATGGTAAAGAACGCCAGCAATAGACCCAGCGGCAGGCCCAGCATGAAAATCCCCATGGCCCGGGCGCGACGATGCGCCGGGAACAGATCGCCAATCAGCGAGTTGGCGGCCGGCGCATAGCTGGCTTCGCCGATACCGATGCCCATGCGCACCAGCAAAAACGTCCAGAAACTGCCGACCAGGCCGTTGACCGCCGTCAGCCCGCTCCACGCAAACAGGCCCCACCCCATCAGCTTGCTGCGCGAGCCGGTATCGGCCAGGCGCCCGAGCGGCAGGCCGGCAATGGCGTAGACGATGGTAAAGGCGGTGCCGATGATGCCGAGCTGGAAGTCGCTCAGGTGCCATTCCATGCGGATCGGCTCGATGATGATCGCCGGAATGGTGCGATCGAAGAAGTTGAACAGGTTGGCCAGAAACAGCAGGAACAGAATGCGCCAGGCATTCGCCGCTTGGGTCGAGTTCTGCATGGGTCCGTCTCTTTTATTGTTATGAGAGCTGCGATGCCCGATGCATCCTGCCCGGTACCTGCAACATAGTCAGGCGAGCCCAGGTTGTCTGTAATGATTCGTAAAGCTGATAGGGCATGATTTCACCCGGCGCTACGGGACTTCACCTACAAAAATATAAGTGCGCCCCCCTCTTCCCAATGGCCATGGCACGGATAGAATGGCGAGCCTTCCCGTAGCACCCCTTCTTACTTTTCTTATCGATGACGCCCATGTCCGAAGCCAGTCCGTGTCTGAGTTGCGGTGCCTGCTGTTCATACTTCCGTGTGTCTTTCTTCTGGGGTGAGTGCGCCTCGTCGGGTGGCACAGTGCCCGATGACCTGGTGGTACAGATCAACCCGACGCGCGTCGCGATGATCGGCACCGACCAGAAGCCCGCGCGCTGCTGCAGCCTTGAAGGCGAAGTCGGCAAAGGCACCAGTTGCTCAATTTATGAGCAACGCTCCAGCCCTTGCCGAGAATTCGATGCCTCGTGGAGCCAGGGCGAGCAGAACGTCGATTGCGATGCAGCCCGCGCCGCATTTGGCCTGCCGCCGTTGCAAGCGCCATTCGAATTGGAGCTGCCCATCAGCGCTTAGCATTAATCGCTATGGGTGGCATGCCAAAATCATTGAGAGCAAAGTGCCATTATCCCTGGCAAATCCTTCGAGGCTTCTATACTCGACCTCATAGGTCACTGCCGTAGGCTGTGACGTGACGCTATGACAGGACATGCTATGGAATGGCTGGGTCTGCACTTCTTTACCGACCTTCCAGAGAACGGGCACTTATTACTCAATTGCAGTCATAACCCTTTCCTGGTGCTACTGGCCTACCTGGTCGCCTGTGCGGCGGGGTTCGGCACGCTGGACATGGCCGAACGCGTGGGCCATGTCGAAGACCCCACCGCGCGCCGCCACTGGCGCTGGCTGGGTGCCGGATGCCTGGCGGGTGGCATCTGGTCCACCCACTTCATCAGCATGCTGGCCTTCCAGGCTCCCATTGCCATTCACTACGAACTGATCACCACGTTCGCGTCGCTGCTGATCGCCCTGATCGCCTCGTTGTTCGCCATGAAAACCCTCAGTCATACCAACGTGCGCTTGCACCAGTACCTGCTGGCGGCGGTGTGGATGGGGTTTGGCATCGCCCTGATGCACTACGTCGGCATGTCGGCCATGCGCTCCCAGGCTCAGATGTACTTCGAGTCGGGGCTGTTCTTTGCTTCGATGGGCATCGCCATGAGCGCCAGTCTGGCGGCGTTGTTGCTGTCCAGCTACCTGCGCACCGGCGCCGGGGTCTTTCATCAACTGCTCAAATACGCCGCCAGCCTGGTGCTGGGCGCGGGCATTCTGAGCATGCATTTTACCGGCATGGCGGCGATGCAACTGATCGTGCCCACGGGCGCCGACCTTTCATTGACGCAGGACAACAACCCCATCCAACTGGGTCTGTCGGTCGCCGTGATCACCCTATTGGTCATCGGCAGCAGCATCAGTGCGGCCCTGGCGGACAAGAAGCTGCAACACAAGGAACGCGACCTGCGACGGGTCAACGCGCTGCTCAGCGAACTGGACCAGGCACGCGCCTCCCTGCAACAGGTGGCCCATTACGATGCCCTGACCAGCCTGCTCAATCGCCGGGGTTTCAATCAGATCTTTGCGGAAAAAATCGCCGAAAAGACCGCCTCAAACGGCATGATGGCGGTGATCTTCCTGGATATCGACCACTTCAAGCGCATCAACGACAGCCTCGGCCATGACGCCGGCGATCAATTGCTCACCGTACTCGCCAGCCATATCAAAGGCTCGGTGCGCAGCCATGCAGACGTGGTCGCCCGGTTTGGCGGCGATGAGTTCTGCATCCTGATCAGCGTCCACCACCGCGACGAAGCGCGGCACCTGGCCCAGCGCATCATGCAGAAAATGAAGGAGCCCATCGAACTGGCCGGCCGCCGCATGGTAATGACCACCAGCATCGGTATCAGCCTGTTTCCCGATGACGGTGCGACCTGCGAAGAACTGCTGAAGACCGCCGACCTGGCGCTATACCAGTCCAAAGACACGGGACGTAACAGTTTGAACTTCTTCAGCTCCAACCTGAAAACCAGGGCCTTCCTCGAACTGCAATTGGAAGAAGAACTGCGCAGCGCCCTACGCACCCAGAACCAACTGGTGCTGTTCTACCAACCGATCTTTGACATGAAACTGGGCAAGGTCACGCGCCTGGAAGCCTTGGTGCGCTGGCAACATCCTCAACATGGTCTGCTGGCCCCGGACCGGTTTATCGCGATTGCCGAAAGCAACGGGCTGATCGCCGACCTCGACCACTGGGTACTGCGCCAGGCCTGCCACGACTTGAGGCTGCTCTGCGACCGAGGCTATACCGACCTGACTATGACCGTGAATTGCTCGGCCCTGAACCTGGCCCGCGACGAACTGGCCGATGAGATCGAAGATGCCCTGCGCTTCAGCGGAATCGGCGCCAACCGCCTGGAACTGGAGGTGACTGAAAATGCGCTGATGGGCAACATCAGCAGCACCCTGGCGCTGTTGCGGCAAATACGGGCGCTGGGTGTGTCGCTGTCCATCGACGACTTCGGCACCGGCTACTCTTCCCTCGCCTACCTTAAGCGCCTGCCGCTCAACACGCTGAAAATCGATCGTTCGTTTATCCAGGACATTCCCAAGTCGACCGCCGATATCGAGATCGTCCAGGCGATCATCGGCATGGCCCATACCCTGCACTTGCAGGTGGTGACAGAAGGTGTGGAAACCCAGGCCCAGTTCGACTTGCTGCTCAAGCACGGCTGTGATTACGTCCAGGGCTACTTGCTGAGCCCGGCGGTGCCCGCCAATGACATTATCGGCGTGATGCAGGGTATCGATATGCGCAACCCGCTCGCTGCGTTCAGCGGCACGGCGGCCAAGGACACCAGCCCGTCGAAAGAACCTTCCCCGGCGCGCTCAGGCCCGCCCTCCATCGTCAGGCCAATTCGCTGACGCCGAATCTTTGGCATTTCGCCATCATTTACCTCAAGATTCCCGACAAACGGCCGATTCATCAGAGTCCGGCCAGGTTTGTCCTGAACACACAGGGTCAAACCCGATCATCCCGGACAAGGACGCACTGCAAAGTCGCGAACTCCCACTCCGTGATGGCCGTTTTATTCTTTCAGCCATCCGCCCAGGCACATGGCGCACCATGACTTCTAAAAATAACTCTGCCACCGTGGTATCCGACGTGTTGCCCACAGCTCCTGCGGAAAAACCCTCAGGTTCAAAGTCATCGAGCAGCGCCCGCCCGTTGTCCACCCAGCAATACCTGTACTTCACCGAGACCAATACCGATCGCATCCTCGATAACCTCGATGGCCTGCGCGACATGGTGTTCCCGCGCCCGCCTCAGCTGGAAATCGACGGCGAGCAGCGCAGCGAGCAGGAATTCCCGTCGGTGTGCCTGATCGGCTTGGGGCGCTGCGGTTCGAACATTGCGCTGGACGTGGCGGAATTGGTGTACAACGCGCGCAAGTTCTACCTGAACGAATTCAGCAACGAAGACAAGCTTCAATTTAAAAAGAGCCCTCTGGACAAGGGTTACAGCCCCACCCAGTGGATCCGCAATAACCTGCGCCTGGGGGGCGGCAAGACCAGCAAGCCGGTGTTCCTGGTGGAACCGCTGGTGATGCTCGGCGACCTGGACAAGGACATTGCCGGACGGATCCGCTTCTCGCGCAAGAGCGAAAAAAGCGGCTTCCTGCGCGATTACAGCAAGATGAAAATCATGGACCTGTCGGAAGTCCATGCCGGCGGCGCCGGTAATGCGCCGATCCTCGGCCAGTACCTGGCCAAGATCATCCTCAATAAAGATACCCAGCGTTTTTCCAGCCCTGACTGGAAAATGATCCACTCGTACCTGATCGACTCCTGCGGTATCAAGGCCAACCAGTCGCGCCTGTATTTTTCGATCTTCAGCGCCGGTGGCGGTACCGGCTCGGGCATGGCCTCGGAATTCGGCCTGGCCCAGCAGCACTCGTACATGAACAAGACGTTCGACACCAAGCCCGCCGACGAGCACGACAGCAAGAGTGGCCACGCTTTCGTCTTCGAGCCGATCTTCACCAGCGGCATTTGCGTGCTGCCGAATATTTCCGATCACCGCAGCGAAATGTCCGAAGCGCTGCACATCAATGCCGGACGGCTTCTGTGTAAATACCTGTCGGAAGAATGGGACTTCTCGTACAACTTCGACAACGAGGACAGCAGCGAAGCCAGCGTGAAGGGGCGTATCCGCCCGTGGAACGCGATGATGCTGATCTCCAACGACATCATGCGTTACGCCGAAGAAAGCGATGACGGCAACATCCAGAACATTGACGTCAATGCCATGGAAAAACACGCCAACCAGTACATCTCCCAGCAGATCTTCAACATCCTCACTGCCCAGGCCGTGACCACCGACTACGACCAGAACTACTTCCGTCGCGCCGGGATCGACATTGGGGAGACTATCCGCCTGGACGCCAACGACCTGTTCATGAGCCTGGCCGGCCCGGTGGCGATTGCCTACGCCGAGTCTGTGGTGCCGGAAACCCCGGTGCCATCGAATGACAAGTTCAAAGTCTTCGAAAAAGAGCCGCAACGCCTGAACATCGACGACCTGTTCTTCCGCTCCATCGACCTGCCGCACTTCAACAAGGTCACCCAGGCCATCGAAGGCATCAGCCTGTTGCCGATCGAGTCCAAGCGCTACAAGGCGTCCCTGGAGCAGTACAAGAACTCCGGCTATGACGCGGCGGCGCTGCACGACCTGCACTTCTTCAAGAACTGCTCGTCGGTGGTGTCCATTGTCTCGCTGCCCAAGGACTACAAGCTGTCCTACATGGACCTGAACCGGCTCAAGACTCACCTCAACAGCCTGTTCCCCAACACCACCCTCAAGCGTTATGCCCTGGTGATCGGCGCTTCGGCCAACCTGTCGCTGACCACCTTGATCGCCAAGAGCCCGTGCCTGTCGGATGACTTCCTGACGCTGATCGTGGCCTTTATCAAACGCTGCTTCGCACGCAACCCTTACCGCTTCGACGACACCCTGGACAACTCGATGCTGGACTTCATCATCCACGAGGACTTCGACGAAGACCGGATCGACGAGTTGCTCAACGAGTTTGAAAACCCGGCGAAGATCCTCGACACCAACTGGTACGCGATCAAGCCGATGTATGAGAAGAAGTACCGCGAGTTGATCAACGACAAAGACAAGTTCGTGTCGATCAATGACATTCGTCTGTCACGGGACTGCGTGAAGAAAGCGATCAAGTACCTGCGCGAGATCTACCGTCACCGTATCGGCAAGACCAAGGTTATTTCGTTGAATAACCACACCGGCAAAACCGCCTAGCACTGTGCGACGGCGCCGCGTGGCGCCGTCGCAGCCTCAGTGCGTCATGCGTTGGCGCAGGAACGCGAGGATGGTCTTTTCGTCAGCGCGCTTGGCAGGCCGGGGGATATGCTTCGGCCAGCCGGCGTCTTTCGCACCGAAAAACCGCTTCTGCTCGGCCTCATTCCAGCCACGAATCTCCCGCGATGCCGATTCCCACCAGCCATGTCGGCACACGTCGTAGTACGGATGCTCAGGCGCCGAACTGCCGTAGAGCAGATCGCGGCCGACCTTTTTGACGTGTTTGCGCTGATTGCGCAGCTTCCATTTGATACGCAGCCGCTGCCAGGGCGACGGCACGGGCTTGACCTGCGGCACATCCAGGCAACGCGCTACCAGCTCAGGGCCGAATACCTCACCGTGCAGGGTGAAGAAGTGCGCCTGCATGGCATGGAAGAAGCGCTTGTCGGCAAAGTAGTGATGCACGAACTTGCGCGCCTCGCGCACCTTCTGGTCGCGCATCGCAAAGGAAATCGCGATTTGCTCGATGGTATGGATATCGAACGTGTGCTGGGTCCACTCGTCGATCAGGCGGATGGACGCTTCGAGCAGCGGCGCATCACTGGCGCGCACACCGCACAGGCCACTGTTGTAGAGCTTGAAGCTGTTCTCGGCGCAGATGCCATGGGCCCGTAGGTGTTCGCCCAGCTTGAGGTAGTCCGCACGCTGGCAGACGTAACTCCAGTCGTACTCGAAGCCATCCATGACGTACTGGCCCGGCTCGATCAGTTCGAACACGCGATGGGGGGATTTGAGGAACAGGGTGTCGGTGTCGACGAACAGGGTTTTGTCCGCCAGCGTCAGCCCATGGGCAATCGCGCAGGCCTTGCGGCGGTGGGTATAGCCATTTTCACCCTGCCATTGGGTCAGGGTCTGTTCATCCAGGGTGATGGTTTCAACCGGCCAGCCGAGGTAGTCCTGGGGGCGATCGGTCATGACCCGGATGCACAGCGACTCGTCCGCTTTCAGCCGGGACAAGGCGGTGAGGATGCTGAACTTGGCTTCGCGCCGATAAACGTCCTGATTACCGTAGATAAGGTAAAGCAGTTGGTGCGAGGGCTTGGTTAAAGGGGGCAGCGCTGACGGCATAACTAGCTCCGGGTAACAAGCGGCGAACTTTACCGGAATTCACCGTCTCCTACGGAATGTTCTGACATCCAACCTCCTTTATTAACACCGAGAAACAATTCTCCCAGCCGTTCGCCCACGGGAAAACTGTTCCCATGACGCGCACGTCACCCTGGGCTGTGACCTTTCTTCACGGCAACATGCCATCACGGCGCCTGCGGTTACTCGGCTACACACTTTTGCGGCGGGATAACGCGCACCGTTTTGGTGCTTAGGCCTATTGAGGCGCCCTTTCCTGGATCAGTATCCAAGGCGAAACCACCACCGCCCACAAGCCCGGGTCACGCTCCACAAGGTCCAATGCCCGCGTTGCAGACACCTCGCCCAGGCTACCTGAGGCCAGCCAGGCAGCGACTTTGTCACGGTTGTCCTCGGCCATTCCCTCGGCGGCTTCGATCAAATCCAGACCGGCGTCGACCCACAATAGGGCACCCTTGGCAAAGAACGGCTCAAGCTCCTTCCAGGAAATTTCGGCGGTTTCACCGAGCAGCTTGGCATAGAGGGTGCTAGGTTCTTGCGTCATGGGAATTCACCTTGGGAAAAAATCGGCGCAATCATAACGTCGCGGCCGAGGTAGAAAAACCCAGTTGCAAATGAGTCATCGATAGAAAGTGTCAGGAAAGCCAAGGATTGCCCGAAACTCTGGCATCACCCCGCCGCAATTCTGTCTTTTTCTTTCATTAAAGCGACACACCCCGGTTTTGCCCCCAGCAGCCAGCTTTTCAAGCGATGAACCGGCGCTCTACACTGTACCGGTACAGTTGCCAGGGCACGGCCGGGGGGATATCCGAGATATCTGATCCGGTTCTGCAGCTCACAAGGCCGCTAGAACTATAAAAAATACAACAGTAAGAGTGGAGCACTATGAATAAGGCTACTAAGCAGATTTCCAAACTGTTTGCCGCTATGGTCCTGGCTGGGGTTGCCGGCCATTCGTTCGCAGCTGACACCATCAAGATCGGCATCGCCGGTCCGAAGACTGGTCCTGTAACGCAATACGGCGACATGCAATTCATGGGTGCCAAGCAGGCAATCGCCGACATCAACGCCAAAGGCGGCGTCGACGGCAAAATGCTTGAAGCCAAGGAATACGACGACGCTTGCGACCCTAAACAAGCCGTGGCCGTTGCCAACAAAGTGGTCAACGACGGCGTCAAGTTCGTGGTCGGTCACCTCTGCTCCAGCTCCACTCAGCCAGCGTCCGACATCTATGAAGACGAAGGCGTGATCATGATCACCCCGGCGGCCACCAGCCCGGAAATCACTTCCCGTGGCTATAAGCTGGTGTTCCGCACCATCGGCCTGGACAGCGCCCAGGGCCCAGCGGCCGGCAACTACATTGCCGACCACGTGAAGCCCAAAGTCGTTGCTGTCATCCACGACAAGCAGCAATACGGTGAAGGCATCGCCACCGCCGTTAAACAGACTCTCGAGAAGAAAGGCGTGAAAGTTGCCCTCTTCGAAGGCATCAACGCTGGCGACAAGGACTTCGGCTCCCTGATCCAGAAGCTCAAGCAAGCCAACGTCGACTTCGTCTACTACGGTGGCTACCACCCTGAGCTGGGCCTGATCCTGCGCCAAGCCAAGGAAAAAGGCGTGAACGCCAAGTTCATGGGCCCTGAAGGCGTCGGCAACGACTCCATCTCGCAAATCGCCCAGAACGCTTCCGAAGGTCTGCTGGTGACCCTGCCGAAGTCTTTCGACACCGATCCGGCCAACAAGGCCATCGTTGAAGAGTTCACCAAGAACAAGCAGGACCCAACCGGTCCGTTCGTGTTCCCGGCCTACTCGGCTGTTGAAGTGATCGCCGGTGGTATCGCTGCCGCGAAGAGCGAAGACACCGCCAAAGTGGCTGCGGCCATCCACGCAGGCACCTTCAAGACCCCAACCGGCGAACTGAGTTTCGACGCCAAGGGTGACCTGAAGGACTTCAAATTCGTGGTCTACGAATGGCACTTCGGCAAACCAAAAACCGAAGTTTCCCCTCAGTAAGCCAGGCGTTACTGGTCCAACAAGCCCACTGTGAGAGCAGTGGGCTTTGTTTTACGAGGTTTATGGGCCTGTCACCCGCGATCCGGGCGCTGGCTCACCTGAAAATCTTAAAACCGTCACCAGCGGTTCGCTGGCAAACGCTTTGTGCAAATGTGCTCACAGAACACAGCACAGGGCCGGAACATGACTCCACCAGTGAAATGCGTATCGGGTTTTTAGGAGCGCTGTAATGCCTGAGATCTATCATTTTTTCCAAACGCTGGTTAACGGGATGACCGTTGGCAGCACCTATGCCTTGATAGCCATTGGCTACACAATGGTTTACGGCATCATTGGAATGATCAACTTCGCCCATGGCGAGGTGTACATGATTGGTTCCTACGTGGCCTTCATCGCCCTTGCCGGGCTGGCCATGATGGGTATCCACTCCCTGCCGCTGTTGATGACCGCTGCGTTCCTTGCATCGATCATCGTGACCAGTGCCTATGGCTACAGTATCGAGCGCGTTGCCTACCGTCCCTTGCGTGGCAGCAACCGCCTGATCCCGCTGATTTCCGCCATCGGCATGTCGATTTTCCTGCAGAACACCGTATTGCTGTCCCAGGATTCCAAGGACAAGTCCATTCCCAACCTGATTCCGGGGAGCTTCTCCTTCGGCCCGGGTGGCGCACAAGAAGTGCTGATTTCGTACATGCAGGTCCTGGTTTTCGTCGTCACACTGGTGGCGATGCTGGGCCTGACCCTGTTCATCTCCCGCTCCCGTCTGGGGCGCGCCTGCAGGGCCTGCGCCGAAGACATCAAGATGGCCAACCTGCTGGGCATCAACACCAACAACATCATCGCCCTGACCTTCGTGATCGGTGCCGCGCTGGCCGCTGTTGCGGCGGTGCTGCTGAGCATGCAGTACGGCGTGATCAACCCCAACGCCGGTTTCCTGGTAGGGCTCAAGGCCTTTACCGCGGCGGTATTGGGCGGTATCGGCAGTATCCCGGGCGCGATGCTCGGCGGGCTGGTGCTGGGTGTGGCCGAGGCGTTTGGTGCCGATATCTTCGGCGACCAATACAAGGACGTCGTCGCGTTCGGCCTGTTGGTTCTGGTGCTGTTGTTCCGTCCGACCGGCATCCTGGGCCGTCCGGAGGTTGAGAAAGTATGAGCAGATATCTTAAATCGGCGTTTTTCAGCGCCTTGCTGGTATGGGCCGTGGCCTTCCCGGTACTCGGCCTCAAGCTGAGCATTGTCGGCATCAACCTGGAAGTGCATGGCACCGGTCCCGTGACCCTGACCATCATTGCCCTGTGCTCGGTGCTGATGTTCCTGCGCGTGCTGTTCAGCGATCAGGTCGGTGCCTTGCTCAAGAGCAACCGCGGCCCGCTGGTATCGCCCAAGGTCAGCCAATTCCTGACCCTGCCGCGCACCCAGCGCTACATCATCATCGGCCTGATCGTGGCCGCATTGATCTGGCCCTTCTTCGGCTCGCGTGGGGCGGTGGACATCGCCACCCTGATCCTGATCTACGTGCTGCTGGGCCTGGGCCTGAACATCGTGGTGGGCCTCGCCGGCCTGCTCGACCTGGGCTATGTGGGCTTCTACGCCGTGGGTGCCTATACCTATGCGCTGCTCTCGCACTACCTGGGCTGGAGCTTCTGGATCTGCCTGCCGCTGGCCGGCATGGCGGCGGCCACGTTCGGCTTCCTGCTGGGCTTCCCGGTGCTGCGCCTGCGCGGTGACTACCTGGCCATCGTGACGCTGGGCTTCGGGGAAATCATCCGCCTGTTCCTGCGTAACCTCACGGACATCACCGGCGGCCCAACGGCATCAGCAGCATCCCCAAGCCAACGTTCTTCGGGCTGTCGTTCGACCGCACCGCCGCCGAGGGCATGCAGACTTTCCACGAGTACTTCGGGATTGCCTACAACCCGGTGAGCAAAGTGGTGTTCCTGTATCTGGTCGCGCTGTTGCTGGCACTGGCAGCACTGTTCGTGATCAACCGCTTGCTGCGCATGCCGATTGGCCGTGCATGGGAAGCGCTGCGCGAAGATGAGATCGCCTGCCGCGCCCTGGGCCTGAACCCGACCATCATCAAGCTCTCCGCCTTTACCCTCGGTGCCGCGTTCGCCGGTTTCGCCGGCAGCTTCTTTGCTGCGCGCCAAGGCCTGGTCACCCCGGAGTCGTTCACCTTTATCGAGTCGGCGATCATCCTCGCCATCGTGGTACTGGGTGGCATGGGCTCGCAACTGGGCGTGATCCTGGCGGCCATCGTGATGATCCTGCTGCCGGAAATGATGCGTGAGTTCAGCGAATACCGCATGTTGATGTTCGGCGCCATGATGGTGCTGATGATGATCTGGCGTCCTCAAGGCCTGCTGCCCATGCAACGTCCACACATGGAGCTGCGCAAATGAGCCGCGAGATCCTGAAAGTCGAAAATCTGAGCATGCGCTTTGGCGGTTTGCTGGCGGTCAATGGCGTGGCCCTGACCGTCAAGGAGAAACAGGTAGTGGCATTGATCGGCCCCAACGGCGCCGGCAAGACCACGGTGTTCAACTGCCTGACCGGCTTCTACAAGCCGAGCGGTGGCAGCATCCTGCTGGACGGCCAGCCGATCCAGGGCCTGGCCGGTCACGAGATCGCCCGCAAGGGCGTGGTGCGGACCTTCCAGAACGTGCGCTTGTTCAAGGACATGACGGCGGTCGAGAACCTGTTGATCGCCCAACACCGTCACCTGAACACCAACTTCTTTGCAGGCCTGTTCAAGACCCCGGCGTTCCGCAAAAGCGAGCGCGAGGCCATGGAATACGCGGAGTACTGGCTGGACAAGGTCAACTTGACCGAGTTCGCCAACCGCCCTGCCGGCACCCTGGCCTATGGTCAGCAACGTCGCCTGGAAATCGCCCGCTGCATGATGACCCGCCCGCGGATCCTCATGCTCGACGAACCAGCGGCCGGCCTGAACCCCAAGGAAACCGAAGACCTCAAGGCGCTGATCGGCGTGCTGCGTGAGGAAAACAACGCCACGGTGCTGTTGATCGAACACGACATGAAACTGGTCATGAGCATTTCCGACCACATCGTGGTGATCAACCAGGGTACGCCGCTGGCCGACGGGACGCCGGAGCAGATCCGCGACAATCCTGAAGTGATCAAAGCCTATTTGGGGGAAGCGTAAAATGCTGCAATTCGAAAACGTTTCCACTTTCTACGGCAAGATCCAGGCCCTGCACAGCGTCAATGTGGAAGTGCGCCAGGGTGAAATCGTGACCCTGATCGGCGCCAACGGCGCCGGCAAGTCCACCTTGCTGATGACCTTGTGCGGTTCACCCCAGGCCCACAGCGGCAGCATCCGCTACATGGGTGAAGAACTGGTGGGCCAGGAGTCGTCGCACATCATGCGCAAGAGCATCGCGGTAGTGCCGGAAGGCCGCCGCGTGTTCTCGCGCCTGACCGTCGAAGAGAACCTCGCCATGGGCGGGTTCTTCACCGACAAGGGCGACTACCAGGAGCAGATGGACAAAGTGCTGCACCTGTTTCCAAGGCTCAAGGAACGCTTCAGCCAGCGCGGCGGCACCATGTCCGGCGGCGAGCAGCAAATGCTCGCCATCGGCCGGGCGCTGATGAGCAAGCCCAAGCTGCTGCTCCTGGACGAACCGTCCCTGGGCCTGGCACCGATCATCATCCAGCAGATTTTCGACATCATCGAACAGCTGCGCAAAGACGGTGTGACCGTGTTTTTGGTGGAACAGAACGCCAACCAGGCGCTGAAAATCGCCGACCGCGCCTATGTATTGGAAAACGGTCGGGTGGTGATGCAGGGCACCGGTGAGCAGTTGCTGACGGATCCGAAAGTACGTGAGGCCTACCTGGGCGGTTAAACCGGGTCAAAAAAGTGGGAGGGGGCTGGCCCCCTCCCACTTTTTTTTGCGCTGTTTGAAATTATTTCGCCTGACCTTGTAACGAACATCGTCCTCCCATCTCTAGTGGTGCATGCAGGCATTCAAGCCTGCCCACACAACCACTGCTGGAGATACACCATGACCACCAAACTGTCCGCCTCCGCCCTCATCCTGGCCCTGGGTTCCGCCCTGAGCCTGTCCGCCCTGACCACCAGCGCCCACGCCGCTGACGACATGCAGAAATGCTTCGGCGTCGCAGAAGCCGGCAAGAACGATTGCGCCGCAGGCGCGGGCACTTCCTGTGCCGGCACCTCCAAAACCAAGGACCAGGCCAACGCCTGGAAGCTGGTCCCTGCCGGCACCTGCACCCAAACCCCAAGCTCCACCTCGCCGACCGGCTTCGGCCAGGAAGCGGCCTTCACCGCCAAGTCCTGAAACCCCGCACAGCCTGAGTACGGACGATGACGCTTTCCACTCTGCACAAGGTCTCAACGGCTCAGGCGCCCGGCCTTCCCTCCAGGGCCGGGCTGGGGCTCAAGAGCGAGCACTTCAACGAAGTGCTCCAGACCCTTCCCGATATCGGTTTTTTTGAAGTGCACGCCGAGAACTACATGGTCGCCGGCGGCCCTTTCCATCATTACCTGGGGTTGATTCGCCAACAGTACCCGCTGTCGCTGCACGGCGTGGGCCTGTCCATCGGCGGCGAAGGCCCGCTCAACCGTGAGCATCTGGCACGACTTGCGGCGCTGATCGAACGCTACCAACCCCATTCTTTTTCCGAACACCTGGCCTGGTCCAGCCACGGCCCGGTGTTTCTCAATGACTTGCTGCCCCTGGCCTACGACGCCGGCACCCTGAACCGGGTCTGCGAACACGTCGATCAGGTGCAGAGCACCCTCAAGCGGCCGATGTTGCTGGAGAATCCGTCGACCTACCTGCAGTTCCAGCGCTCCACCCTGGACGAGACCGACTTCATCAGCGAGATCATCCGCCGCACCGGCTGCGGCTTGCTGCTGGACGTGAATAACGTCTACGTGTCATGCATCAATCACCAACGCGACCCGATGGCCTACATCGACGCCCTGCCGTTGCACGCCGTGGGCGAGATTCATCTGGCAGGTTTTGCCGAAGACACCGACAGCCTGGGTGATCGCCTGCTGATAGATGACCACGGTGCCCCCATCGACAACAGGGTGTGGCAGCTTTACGAGCAGGTGCTCACACGCACGGGCCCGGTCGCCACCCTGATTGAGCGTGACAACCAAGTGCCGGCCTTCAACGTATTGCACGCTGAAGCCCATCAGGCCGAACGTTATTTATCCCAGGTCCGCCCATGAGCCTTCACGACGCATTCACCAGCGCCTTGCTGGCGCCCGATCAGCCCTGCCCGGACGGCCTGTTCAGCAATAACGGCGCCGACCCGACCAGTCGTTTTGCGGTGTATCGCAACAACGTCCACAGCGCACTGATCAATGCACTGGCCACGGCGTACCCCGTAACGATGCAACTGGTAGGTGATGAATTTTTCCGCGCAATGGCCAGCGTTTACGTCCAGGCGTCACCACCCGCCAGCCCGTTGATGAGCGACTACGGCAGCACATTCGCCGACTTCATCCAGGGTTTCGAACCCGCCGCCAGCGTGCCTTACCTGGCCGATGTGGCCCGTTTGGAACGCCTGCGGGTTCGTGCCTATCACGCAGCGGATACGCCGTCGGCTAATCAGCAGCTCGTCCTGCAAAACCTGCAGGCCCAAACGGCGCTGGGTGCATTGCGCCTGCAACTGCACCCCTCCCTCGCCACCTTGAACTGCGACTACGCCGTGGTCGCAGTTTGGGCGGCGCACCAGACCGAGGGCGCCCTGGCCACCCTTGATCCCTGGCACGCACAAAGTGCACTGGTGCTGCGCCACGGACTGAGCGTCAAGGTCTTCGCCATCGACGGCGGCTCGGTCGCGTTTATCAATAGCCTGATCCACGGCGCTGCATTGGAAACGGCCGTGGCAGACGCCCTTGAGGCCTGCGCCGAGTTTGACCTGCACCAGTGCCTGTCACTGCTGATCAACCACGACGCCATCACTCACCTGCTCCCAGAACAAAAGGTATCGCCATGAACACCACCCCTTCGTGCCTGATCAGACGGGCCATCGTGCTTTTCGAGAAAATCCCCTACAGCCTGATCGCGTTTATTGCGCGGTTCTCCATTGCAGCCGTGTTCTGGAAATCCGGGCAAACCAAGGTCGAAGGTTTCGCGATAGACCTGATCAGCGGCACGTTCCAGCTCGGCGTACCCAAACTCGCCGCGTCGACATTGCCGCTGTTTCGCAGTGAGTACCACGTGCCGTTGCTGTCGCCGGAAGTGGCCGCGCATATGGCGGCATTTGCCGAGCACTTTTTCCCGGTGCTGATCGTGGTGGGGTTCGCCACACGATTCTCGGCCCTGGCCTTGATCGGCATGACGTTGGTTATTCAATTGTTCGTCTACCCGGACGCCTACCCCACCCACGGCACGTGGCTTGCCTTGTTGTTGCTGTTGGTTGCCAAGGGGCCAGGCTGTTTGTCCATCGACCACTTGATCGCCCGCCGCTCCCGTTAAAGCCGATCCAGCGCCTCGCCGCTGCGCTTGAACCAGTCCACCAGGTAGTCAGCCAGTACCTGGGTACGCCTGGGCAGGCCGCCTTGATAAGGGTGAACCAGGTACATCGGCAGGCTTCGCGTCTGGTAATCGCGCAGGAGCCAGCGCAATCGGCCGTCAGCCAATTCCGAATGCAGTACGTAGGACGGCAGCCGGGCGATTCCGGCACCTACCAGCGCGGCCTTCTTCAACAGGTTGTAGTGGTTGGAAGCGAACGTGCCACTGACCCTGACCCGCAACAACTCGTGCTGCTGGTGATACAGCCATTCCTCACGGCCGCTGTAGTGGCTGTTGAGCAAGCAGGTGTGCGCCGCAAGATCCGCCGGGGTCAGTGGTTCGCCGTGCTGTTCCAGATAGGCGGGGCTGGCGCAGGTCATCTCATGCCAGGCCAGCAAAGGCTTGGCCACCAGACGCTCGTTTTCAATCGCCCCAGAACGCACCCCCAAGTCAAAACCGTCCCGCGCCAGGTCCCGGTAGCTGTTGTTGAGCTCAAGCTCGATCTGCATCTGGGGATACTGCCTGGAAAACTCCAGCAACAAGCCATCGAAGAAGGTTTCGCCTAATGAAACAGGAACCGTCATACGCACCGGCCCGGACAGATCGTCCTTGAGCCGCGCCAATGCCTGACGCGCACGTTCTACTTGCACCACCAACGCCTGGGCCTGCGGCAGCAAGGCCGCGCCGGCGGCCGTCAGGCTGAGCTTGCGTGTGGTGCGGTGCAACAACACAACGCAGAACTGCGCTTCCAACTGGGAGATGCGCTTGGACAACTGGCCTTTGCTGCAGCCCAGCTGTTCGGCCGCCACGGTAAAGCTGCCCGCTTCGATCAGTACGGCAAAGGCCGCCAGGTCATCCATCTCGCTCATGGATTGTTTCCATTTGAAAACCAAAGGTTGCCTATTAGCACGTTTATCCACTTAAAAAGCCACTCTAGACTGAACCCTCACTTACCCCTGGAGGAACAGCACCATGAAAATCCTATTGATTGGCGCCAGCGGCACCGTCGGTTCAGCCGTCAAGACCGAACTGGCTCAGCGTCATGACGTGATCAGCATCGGCCGCAGCAGCGGCGACTTCCAGGTGGATATCAGCGACAGCGCGTCGATCCGCACGCTGTTCGAGCAGACCGGCAAGTTCGACGCCCTGGTCTGCGCCGCTGGCAGTGTGAATTTTGTGGCGCTGGGAGAGATGAGCGAAAGCGACTTTGAACTGGGCCTGCGTGACAAGCTGATGGGCCAGGTCAACCTGCTGCTGATTGGCCGTGAATACGCCAACGACGGAGGCTCGTTCACCTTCACCAGCGGCATTCTCAACCGCGACCCGATTCGTACCGGCGCCTCGGCCGCTTTGGTCAACGGTGCAATCGACGCCTTTGTGAAGGCTGCCGCCATTGAGTTGCCCCGGGGCTTGCGGATCAACGCCGTCAGCCCGACGGTACTGGTGGAAGCCATGGGCAGCTACGCACCGTATTTCCGTGGCTATAAACCGGCTCCGGGCGCTGATGTGGCACTGGCCTACGCAAAAAGCGTGGAGGGCTTGCAGACCGGCCAGACCTACTTCGTGGGCTGAGAGATAACCGCCTCACCGGCGAACTGAGACATCCACTCAAGGACCAACTTGCGCGGCACCGAAATCCTGAAATACCCGCCCAGCACCCCGTGAACCCTGGCCGTATTGAGCGGATAACCATCTACGTAGACTGTCATGTACTTCTGGTAAACAAGCAGTGTGGTGGCTGCTGTCCTTGCCTTCGCCTCCGGGCTCAACGTGACATTCACCTCTACATAGGCGGGATCAGGATTCTCTGGCGTTTTCAGCACCAGCGAAATGTGCGTGAAGTCTTTGGCTGAAGAGAAGACGAGCCGGGCGGGATCATCTGAAAAAGCAGCACTTGTCCAGAATAGAAGTACGTAGAGGCTTGATTTGATCTTCATGGCCGCTTCACATCCAAAAGCGTCGACACTCTCACGGTATTCCCACCCTAAGTGTAGGAAATCTCTCTATTGGCGATGCCTCACTTCCGATAGCGTTGAAAACATTTTTCTCAGACTGTGTCCGGGCTTGTGATGCATCGCCAGCCTGCGTAACGTGGTGGCACTTGTCTGGAGACCCCTTATGCGTGCCGCCCGTACCCTCGCCCTGCTTGCCTTGCTTCCCCTGTTCGCCGCTTGCCAGATGTTCGAAAGCGAGCCGGCGAAGCCCTCTCTCGCAGGGCTGACCCGCATGCAGGGTGAACTCACGGCCGTCGGTGGCAAGCTGTTGTTCCAGCCGTGCAACGACAAACGCAACTATGTGATCAACGACACCGGTGGCACCAGCATCCTGCAGGAAGCGGCCTCCCTGGCCGGTCAGCAAGGTGCATTGTTTGCCGACCTGCGCGGCAAGTTCTCCGGCGTTGCCAGTGGCACTCAGGGCAGCGTGGACCTGCAACAACTCTATCGCGTAGAGCGCTCGACCTCCGCCTGCGACGACCCGGACTTCAAGCGCATGACCCTGCGCGCCAACGGCCACAAGCCCGCCTGGGCGATGAACGTCACCGCCAAGGGCATGGTGCTTGAGCGCGAAGGCCAGCCGCCACTGGCGGTGCCGTATGTAGAGGAGCAGATCGGTGACGGGCGCTTCAACCTGATGACCGAAGCCAACAACCAGCACGTCGAGCTGTGGGTGGCCCCGCAACGCTGCGTGGACAGCGTCAGTGGCAGCCTGCAACACATGACCGCCGAGTTGCGGATCAACGGTCAAGTCCAGCGTGGCTGCGCGGCTTTCGGTGGTTCGCGGGACGATTGATCGCATCCTGCGCTTTTTAGCATGACGGGAAACCACGGTTGGGGCTTATAATCGCCGGTTTGCAAAACCGCCGGCCTCACCGAACGCCGCACACCGGATCCTGTCATGTTACGAATCACCGAACTCAAGCTGCCCATCGACCATCCCGAAGAAGACCTGCGGCCTGCCATCTTGCAGCGCCTGGGCATCGCCAGTGATGACCTGCTCGATTTCACCCTGTTCAAACGCAGCTACGACGCCCGCAAGAAGACGTCGGAGCTGTGCTTCATTTACACCATCGACCTGGACGTGAAGGGTGAAGCCGCCCTGCTGCTCAAGTTTGCCGATGACCGCAACGTCAATCCGGCGCCGGACATCAGCTACAAAGTTGTCGGCCAGGCCCCCGAAGGTTTGGTTGAGCGGCCGATCGTCGTCGGTTTTGGCCCGTGCGGTATCTTCGCCGGGCTGCTGCTGGCACAAATGGGCTTCAAGCCGATCATCCTCGAACGCGGCAAGGAAGTGCGCCAGCGCACCAAGGACACCTGGGGCCTGTGGCGCAAAAGCGTGCTCAACCCCGAGTCCAACGTGCAGTTTGGTGAAGGCGGCGCCGGCACCTTTTCCGACGGCAAACTCTATAGCCAGATCAAGGATCCGAAATTCCACGGCCGCAAAGTGCTGCACGAATTCGTCAAGGCCGGCGCGCCGGAAGAAATCCTCTACGTCAGCAAACCGCATATCGGTACATTCCGCCTGACCGGCGTGGTGGAAAACATGCGCGAGCAGATCATCGCCCTTGGCGGTGAAGTGCGCTTTGAACAACGCGTGACGGACGTGTTGATCGAAGACGGCCAGTTGAACGGCGTGGTGGTGGATGGCGGCGAGCAGATCCTGTCCAGGCACGTGATCCTGGCCCTGGGCCACAGCGCCCGCGACACCTTCCGCATGCTCCACGGCCGTGGCGTGTACATGGAGGCCAAGCCGTTCTCGGTGGGCTTTCGCATTGAGCACCCGCAGTCGCTGATCGACGCTGCGCGGCTGGGCAAATACGCCGGGCACCCGAAGCTGGGCGCCGCCGATTACAAACTGGTGCACCACGCGAAGAATGGCCGCTCGGTCTACAGCTTCTGCATGTGCCCCGGCGGCACCGTGGTGGCGGCCACCTCCGAGCCGAACCGCGTCGTGACCAACGGCATGAGCCAGTACTCGCGTAACGAGCGCAATGCCAACTCCGGCATCGTGGTCGGCATCACGCCGGAAGTGGATTACCCAGGCGGCCCACTGGCGGGTATCGAGTTGCAGGAACGCCTGGAATCTCACGCCTACATCCTCGGCGGCAGCAACTACGAGGCCCCGGCACAGCTGGTGGGTGATTTCATCGCCGGCAAGCCGTCCACCGCCATCGGCAGTGTGGAACCGTCCTACAAACCGGGCGTGTCCTTGGGCGATCTGGCGCTGGCGCTGCCGGAATTTGCTATTGAAGCTATCCGCGAAGCGCTGCCGGCCTTTGAAAAGCAGATCAAAGGCTACTCGTTGCACGACGCCGTCTTGACCGGTATCGAAACCCGCACCTCATCGCCGCTGCGGATTACCCGTGACGAATCGATGCAGAGCTTGAATGTGAAGGGTCTATTCCCGGCCGGTGAAGGCGCCGGTTATGCCGGTGGGATTCTGTCGGCAGGCGTTGACGGGATTCGGATTGCCGAAGCGTTGGCGCGGGATATGCTCGGCATCCAGGCCTGATAACACCGCAAATTGAATGTGGGAGGGGTAAGCCCCACTCCCACATTTGGATGAGCGTCGGGTCAGATATTTGCGCGCAGACGCTGGCCGGCAACGGTTCGCCCCGCTCCACACTGGCCGCCACGGCCGCCATCAACCCGGCCAACTCATACCCCTGCCCTGCCAGCCATGCCTGGTCGTAATAGGTCGTGGCGTATCGTTCCCCGCCATCGCACAAGATCGCCACGATAGAACCCGACTCCCCCGCAGCCTTCATCTGCTGCGCCGCCATCAGCGCACCCACCAGGTTAGTCCCGCTGGAACCACCGACTCGCCGCCCCAGCCGCTCAGCCAGGTAATGCATGGCTGCCAGTGACAGCGCGTCCGGCACCTTGACCATCGCATCGATCACCTTCGGCAAAAACGACGCCTCGACCCGTGGCCGGCCAATGCCTTCGATGCGCGAGCCGCAATCGAGGCGCAGGCTGGCATCACCGGTCTGGTAATAGTCAAAAAACACCGAACGCTCGGCATCGGCGCACAGCACACGGGTGCAGTGCTGGCGATAGCGCACGTAGCGGCCCAATGTCGCCGTGGTGCCGCCGGTGCCGGGGCTGGAAATCAGCCAGCTCGGCTCGGGATGCTGCTCAAAGCGCATCTGCTGGAAGATCGACTCGGCGATGTTGTTGTTCGCACGCCAGTCAGTAGCGCGTTCGGCATAGGTGAACTGGTCCATGAAGTGACCGCCACTTTCCTGCGCAAGGCGTTCGGATTCGGCGTAGATCTGCGTCGGATCCTGCACCAAATGGCTCTTGCCGCCATAGAAAGCAATCTGCGCGATTTTTTCCTGGGAGGTGGTGGCGGGCATCACCGCGATAAACGGCAGGCCCAGCAGCCGTGCGAAGTAAGCTTCGGAGATCGCAGTGGAACCGCTGGAGGCCTCAATCACCGGTGCTCCGGGCTTGAGCCAGCCGTTGCACAGCGCATACAGAAACAGCGAGCGGGCCAGGCGGTGTTTCAGGCTGCCGGTGGGATGGCTCGACTCGTCCTTGAAGTACAACTCGATACCGGGCAAACCCGGCAGCGGCAAGGGGATCAGGTGGGTGTCAGCGCTGCGCTGGAAGTCTGCTTCGATGATACGAATGGCTTCGCGAGCCCAGGGACGATGGTCACTCATGGTGGGTTTCTCTAAGGATTTCCAGGCCAATATTAGGATCTTTCCTACACTCGACACAGATACAGTAACGACTCAATTGGACACACAATTCCCGGCCCCTAACTCAACACTGAACCGGTCCGCTGCTTATAACAAATAAGAATATAACTTTTGTTTTAACAACTAACGGTACGGGTTAGGGTACCCACCTATTGAATCCGGATTGGAGAGCATCCCTTGGCTCTGCGTAGCACTTTCACCCGTTTCTTCCAGCTGGAAGCCGCCAGCGGTCTGTTGTTGATCGCCGCTGCCGCCCTGGCACTGATCATCAATAACTCACCGTTGTCGCACCTGTACGGTGCGTTTCTCGACGTGCCAGTGGTGGCGCAGATCGGCGCGTTGAAAATCGACAAGCCGGCCTTGTTGTGGATCAACGATGGCCTGATGGCGCTGTTCTTCCTGTTGATCGGCCTGGAGGTCAAGCGCGAGCTGCTTGACGGCCATCTGTCCAAACCATCACAAGTGGTGCTGCCAGGCGCGGCTGCCATCGGCGGTATGGTGGTGCCGGCGCTGATCTACTGGGCGATCAACAAGGACTTCCCGAGCGCCCTCTCGGGCTGGGCGATTCCGATGGCCACCGACATTGCCTTCGCCCTGGGCGTGTTGGCGCTGCTGGGCAAACGCGTGCCGGTGTCGCTGAAGCTGTTCCTGATGACCCTGGCCATCATCGATGACCTCGGTGCAATCATCGTGATCGCCGTGTTCTATTCCGCCGATTTGTCTGGCGCAGCCCTGGCTGGCGCAGGCGCGTGCCTGGTGGCCTTGATCGCGATGAACCGCCTCGGCGTGATCAAGCTCTGGGCCTACCTGATCGTCGGCCTGATCCTGTGGGTCTGTGTCCTCAAGAGTGGCGTGCATGCCACGCTGGCCGGCGTGACGCTGGCGTTCTGCATCCCGATGCGCACCAAGAACGCCGAACCCTCGCCGCTGCTGACCCTCGAACACGCCCTGCACCCGTGGGTGGCTTACGGCATCCTGCCGCTGTTCGCCTTTGCCAACGCCGGCGTATCCCTCACCGGTGTCAGCCTGGAAAGCTTCACCCACCACGTGCCCATGGGTATTGCCGCCGGCCTGTTGATCGGCAAGACCGTCGGTGTGTTCGGCCTCACCTGGCTGGCTATCAAGACAGGCCTCGCCACACTGCCCAACGGCGCCAACTGGGGCCAGGTCTTCGGCGTGGCGATCCTGTGCGGCATCGGCTTCACCATGAGCCTGTTCGTCGGCTCCCTGGCGTTTGTACCAGGCGTCAGCGAGTTTGCCGGCGAGGATCGCATGGGGATTCTGACCGGGTCGATATTGGCGGCATGTATCGGGTATGTGGTGACGGCGATGGCGAGTCGCAAGAAAGCCTGATCCCCCTTGGACAACGCCCACAAAAAACCCCAACCGGTCACCCGGCTGGGGTTTTTCTTTGCCTGCTGCTTACCGCTTAACGGGTAACGCGGCTGGTACCATCCACCGTCATGATCCGCACGCGGTCGCCAATGCGGAAGATTTCATTCTCCTGCACGGCCTGCACGTAGGCGCGCATGCTGCCATCGTCTTCGCGAACGGTGATTTCCACGCCTTGGGTGCGAGTCAGGCCTTCTTCGGTGGCCGAACCCAGCAGGCCGCCGGCGACTGCACCGATCACCGCAGTGACGATGCTGCCACGGCCGCCGCCGATGGCGCTGCCGCCAACGCCGCCGATGACTGCGCCGGCAGCGCGCCGATTGGGGTCTTGGTGCCTTCGATTTTCACCGGACGCAGGGATTCGATGGTGCCCATGCGCACGGTCTGTACACGACGCGCTTCATCACGGGAATACGAATCGCCGGTCAAACTTGAGGCGCAGCCACCCAGCAGCAGCGACAGGGTGGTAAAGCAGGCAACCAGTAAAACGGACTTACGCATAGCATCAACTCCAAAGGACAGGTGTTCATTAGACGCTGCGGCTTGGCGCCTGTCACGGCAAGCACCACAGAAAACTGCTTTCATTCAGCCTGAGTACAGACTGCCCGCACCAGAAAACTCGACAAACGGTAGCTCAGTTCTTGTGCCAAGAGATGTCATGACGGTTTCATCATTGTAGCCGGGCAGCCGCATGCGACCGAAGTCTCTCCCTTAGAGACGTCGGTGCTGCGAACAACATTCAGGTGAGGTGACGAAAGGTGCCGCTCAGGGTGCCAGGCGCTCTCGGGCCCATTCGGTCCCTTGCAGGCGGTAGTTCAGGCGGTCATGCAGGCGGCTGGCGCGGCCTTGCCAGAACTCGATACGCTCCGGCAGCAGACGATAGCCACCCCAATGCTCGGGGCAGTCGGGCTGGGTATCGCTGAAACGCTGTTCGGTGGCCGTGAGCAGGTCTTGCAGTTCTTCACGGTCACGGATGACCTGGCTTTGCGGGGAAGCCCACGCACCCAGGCGGCTGCCCAAAGGGCGGACCTGGTAATAAGCGTCCGACTCCTGCGGCGTGACCTTGACCACCCGGCCCTCGATGCGCACCTGGCGTTCCAGGGTCGGCCAGAAAAACGTCATGGCTGCGAACGGCCGCGCCGCGAGCTGTTGCCCCTTGGCGCTCTGATAGTTGGTGAAGAAGGTAAAGCCCTGCGCATCCAGGCCCTTGAGCAATAGGATCCGGCAGTGCGGGCGACCGTCCTGGTCGACCGTTGCCAGGGTCATGGCATTGGCTTCCACCGGTGGCTGCTCGGTTTTCACCGCGTCGGCAAACCACTGGTGGAACAACGCAAACGGCTCGGCCGGGGCCTGGGCCTCGCTCAAACCGTCCCGTGTGTAGTCACGGCGCATATCGGCCAATGCCTGGGTCATGCGGCTTTATCCTTCTGGTTCAGCGGATCAGTTTTTGGCCTGGTCGTTCGCCGGTGCAGCAGCCTTGGCCTTGGCCGGGGCCGCTTTCTTGGCAGCTGGCTTGGCCGGCGCCTTTTTAGCGGCTGGCTTGGCGGCAGCTTTCTTGGCGGCCGGGGCTTTTTTCGCCGGTGCTTTGGCAGCAGGAGCCGGTGCAGGTACGTTCTGTACCGCAACCATTTCAGCCACAGGCGGCGTCTTGCCCGAGTTGTACTTGCTCAGCAGCGCCAACATAGTTGTACGCTGAGTGAACATAATTTCCATGCGACGATTCAGCGCACGGCCCTGGGTGCTGTCGTTGGCCGCACGTGGCATCAGGTCACCCATGCCACGCAGCATCAGGCGATCCTGCTTCAAGCCACTGAGGCTGAAAATCGAAGCGATGGATTGTGCGCGTTCCTTGCTCAACGCCTGGCTCGCCGGGGCGGTGCCGGTGGCGTCTACGTGACCCAGAACCAGTACGGCGGTCTTTGGATCGGCTTCAACAGCCTTGGCAACACGCGTGAACGGGCCAAGGGTAACCGGCAGCAGCATGGCTGGACGTTTCGGGTTGTAGGAGCCATCGACCGGGGCAATCACGACGAGCACGTTGTCGCGACGTTCCAGTTGCAGGTTGCTGTCCTTGATGGCAGCGCGCAGGCGCGGCTCATAGTCGTCCAACCAGGCCTGGGTGATTTTAGGATCAGGCATCGGCACGTTGGTCACGTCGACCTTGGACAATGGCTTGGGTTTGCTTTCGAACGGCCACCACCAATGGGTTTCGCTGTCAGTCTTGGCCACGGCTGGCGCGGCGGCAGGTGCCGGAGTGGCGGCCTTGAGGTCGGCTTTCAGGTCGGCAGCCTTGGCATCGGCAGCTTTTTCGTCGGCGCTTTTGGAGGAGAACGGCCACCAGCTGGAGCCAGTGTCAGCCTTGGCTGCCGGAGCAGATGCGGGTGCGGGTGCAGGTGCAGCAGCTACAGGTGCGGCAGGCTTGGCGCCAGCCGCAGGTTTGGCATCCGGCTTGGCGTCGGTTTGGGTCACTGCGTCCTTGGTAGCCGCCTTATCAGATCCAAATGACCACCAATGCCCACCCTCGGCATCATTCTGTGGAGTTTGTGCGCAGCCAGTAATGGTGAGGCAAAGCGCCAGTGCCAAGGACTTGTTCGATAACATGAGATATCCACAAAATGAGAAAAGAAACGGGGGTCTGGATGACCCGTTAAACAGACGCTTACAGAACTTTAAAGTTACAAAATTTCGTTCAGCGTCTTCTTATAGTTGCCTTTGTAACAAAAAAACGTGAAACAGCAAGGGGTTTACAGACAACCGGCCAATATTCCGACCAACTTCTGTGCACGGGGGTCCATAAGTACATAAGGCCCCAATGTATTAGTCACGAAACCAAACGCTACATCATGCTCAGGATCGGCAAAGCCGACCGAACCCCCAGCGCCCGGGTGCCCGAAAGCCCGTGGGCCCAGGCCAAACGTGGCGTTGGGCAACTGCGGTTGATCCAACATGCAGCCCAGGCCAAAACGAGTTTGTGTCAATAATGTTTTATCCAGCCCGATACTGTGTTCACGGGTCAACTCTTCAAGCATGTCGGCTTCCAACAAACTACCGTCCAACAAACCACTGTAAAAACCCGCCAGACTGCGTGCATTACCGTGACCATTAGCCGCGGGCTGCTGCATGCGTCGCCATTCAGGTTTATTAGTACTGGTCAGAATAGACGGCGGGTTGGCAAATGCCCGTGTAGTCATGGCGGTGGGCTCACGCATCATTACTTGCAGTAAACGTTGCGCGGACTCATCGCCCATATTGCCTTTGCTGCGTGCAATATGGGCAACACGATAAAACTCCTCATCTGCCAGGCCCACGTGAAAGTCCAGGCCCAACGGCCGTGCCACCCGCGCCACAATCGACTCACCCGGCCCACGCCCGTCGGCGCGACGCAGCAATTCGCCGACCAACCAACCGTAGGTAATCGCTTCGTAGCCATGGCCCTGGCCTGGCGTCCACCAAGGTGCTTCGGCGGCCAGGGTGTCGACCATCAATTGCCAGTCGTACAGGGCTTCGGTGGGCAGCATCTCGCGAATCGCCGGCAAACCGGCCTGATGGCAGAGCAACTGGCGCAGCGTGATGCTTTCCTTGCCGGCAGCGGCAAATTCCGGCCAATACCTGGCCACGGGGGCGTCGAGCTGCAACTTGCCCTCGGCCACCAATTGCAGGGCCGTGACGGCGGTGAAGGTCTTGGTGCAGGAGAACAGGTTGACGATGGTATCGCTGTGCCAGGCCTCGGCACCGTCCTTGTCGGCCGTGCCCGCCCACAGGTCGACCACGGTTTCGCCGCCGATCTGAATGCAGAGCCCGGCACCACGCTCCTGCGGGTCATCGAACAGCGCGGCAAACGCTTCACGTACCGCTTCGAACTGGAGTTCGTAATGACCCTGAATCTGCACGTAAGCCGCCTCGAAAAACACCATGGAAAGTGGCCGACATTGTTCCAGCCCTTGTGGGTTTTGTGAACCCGTCAGCCTTCAATCAATGACCGTTTCCGGCGTGCCCACCGGCATGCCCGGCGCCCTGCCCCGCGCTTTTGCCGTCATGCCCGGATTTACCGCCTTCGCCCTCACGAACCGCGCTGGCCGCCTTGGCCTTTTCTGCTTCCTTACCCAGTTGTTCTACCGTCGCCAGGTTGCTTTTACGCACGCTGTCGACAAACCCCTGGTAAGGCACATCGGTGATGCCCACCAGGCCGAAGTGGCCGTTTTCACCGTCCAGCAAACGGCCGGTCACTGGCTGGTCCAGGTACTGGAACCAGTGCACGCCGACAATCGACGGTTCGGCCATGGCCTGCTTGAGGAAGTTGGCGTACGCCGCAGCGCGATCTTCTTCCCTGGCCAACTGGGTCACACCGCCCCAGAACGGGCCTCGGTCGGCAGAGCCAAAGTTGAATTCAGTGATCAGCACCGGTTTATCCAGTGCGCGCAACGCGGCGAAGTCGTAACCGTCCTGGGGCTTGAGGGTGTACATGTTGAAACTCAGCACATCGCAGTACTGCGCGCACGACGCCACAGCTTCCGGGGTGCTCACCGCATAACGACCGCCCAGCAGCAACTGGTTCGGCGCGTGCCATTTCAGGGAATCGGAGATGGTCTTGAAGTAGGCGTCGGCGAAGGTTTTCTGGAAGTATTTGAAGTCCGCCTCGATTTCCGGGTGCTCCGGGTTTGGCATGGGTGGCTCAAAACCTGGATCTTCCATCAGCTCCCAGCCCGCCAATTCGATGCCCCACGCTTTCGACAAGCCGTCTTCGTTACGGTACTTGTCGCGTAACTGCTTGAGGAACGCACGTTTGGCCGGAACGTCAGTGGTCATTCGCAGCGTGCCGTAGGCCAAGGCGTAACGGGATTTCGGATCATCACCCGGACCCGCCCAGGCCAGTTCGTTATCGGCAAAGAAGCCGATCAACCACGGGTCGTCACGGTGATCGCGGGCGGCGATGGCCACGGCACGCTCGGTGGCCATGGCGAAGCGCGGGTCGAACGGATCGGGCATGCCGCCCCACCAGTCCGTGCCGGTGCTGATGCTGGCGTAATCGCCGACGATCGACAACGGCAAGGTGTACGGCACACGGTCGGCGCGGGCCAATTCTCCAGCGCTCCAGTTGCCTACGGTGTTGAAACCCCAAGCTTGCAGACGATCAAGAGTGTGGGTCACCCAACGCTTCTGGTCGAAGCCTTCGCCGCCGTAAGCGCGCTGCAGATTGGCACCGTAGAAATCGTACCAACGCCCGGCACCGAAGCTACGACCTTCACCGGAGCCGTTGCCAGTGCGGTTATCGCCGCTGCCGTAATACTTGTCCAAAGGCTCACCGGCCTTGGGCAATGCCGCGAACATCCATTCGCGGCCCGCCACGTAGGTCTGGCTGTTGTCCGCAGCCACGGTGTTAACGCCCAAGGAATAGAACGGATGCCCCTCCGGCGTCACCAGGTACCAGCGGCCGTCACGCTTTTCGGTGTGGAAAAAGCCGCTGGCCTTGAATGCAGGGCCTTTGTTCCAGCCACCAAACCTGTCCAATGCGGATTTATCCCGCGCAGCCAGCCAGCCCTGGAGCTGGGCTTGCTCCTTGGCGGCGGCGGCCTTGAGTTGCTCGTCGCTGCTGACTTTCTCCGGCCAGCGCGCACGGGTGGATTGCCCGTACGTGTCCACCAGTTCGCTGTAGGCGGCCTTCAAAACCGGCTCACTGTCCTGCACACCAAAGCGCTCCAGCAGAATGCTTTGGGCCGCATTGGGCTTGATCATCGACAGCGTCACCGAAACCACTTGGCTGCGGTCGATTTCCCCCGCGCTGCCGGCCAGCAATACGCGTTGGCCGTCCACGGTGATCGGCATTGGCGGGCCGGCCTTCATGCCCTGGCTCAGTGGCGTGTTGGCTTGCAGCGGGATCAGCAGGGTCTGGGCCGGGCCGGCAGGCAGGTCGATGCGGCTGACCAAGGTCTTGCCGTCACTGCTCTGCACCTTGACGTAGAGGGTCAGCGCCCAGTCCATGGCGCTCTGGATACGCAGGCTCATGGCGCCGGACTGCGACCAGTCCCACACGCCGGTCTGCGGGCTGAGCACCAGGCTGGGTTCGGCCGCCGGGTTGAACGTGATGCGGCGCAACACCTCACCTTCGGGGGTTTGCTCGGCGTTGTATTGCGGCAGGCTGGCGTCCTGGGTCGCCACCTTGACCACATCGGCAGGCCGGACGAAGTTGAACAGGGTTTGTTGCCCAGCAGGCGCGGCCATCAAGGGCGCAGTGAACAGCAGGGCAAAAAGGGCGGGCAGCGTGCGAATCATACGAGCAAGGTTCTCCCAGACGGCCGGTGAATGGCCTGATGACATTGATGAGATAGACCACGAAGTGGGCGAATCCGCCCACGGTGGCTTAAGAAATTTCGCGCCGGAACGGCGGTAAAGCATTAAGGATAGCTTTACCGTAGCGCTGGGTGACCAAACGACGGTCGAGCAAGGTGATGGTGCCCCGGTCTTCTTCGGTACGCAGCAAGCGCCCGCAGGCCTGCACCAGCTTCAGGGAAGCATCCGGCACCGAGATTTCCATGAACGGGTTACCGCCCCGCGCTTCGATCCACTCGGCCAACGCGGCCTCCACCGGGTCATCCGGTACCGAGAACGGGATCTTGGCGATCACCACGTGCTCGCAGTACGCGCCCGGCAAGTCGACACCCTCGGCAAAGCTCGCCAGGCCGAACAGTACGCTGGAGTCGCCGCCATCGACGCGCGCCTTGTGCTTGTTCAGGGTTTCCTGCTTGGACAGGTTGCCCTGGATAAACACTTGCTTGCGCCAGTCGCGGTCGAGGCCGTCGAACACGTCCTGCATCTGCTTGCGCGAGGAGAACAGCACCAGCGTGCCCCGGGAGCCTTCGACCAGGCCCGGCAAGTCACGAATGATCGCCGCAGTGTGGGCCGGCGCGTCCCGAGGATCGGCCTTGAGGTCCGGCACCCGCAGCACACCGGCATCGGCGTGGTGGAACGGGCTCGGCACAACGGCGGTGACGGCTTTTTTCGGCAGCCCGGCACGCATGCGGAAGCGGTCGAAAGTGCCCAGGGCTGTGAGCGTGGCCGAGGTCACCAGGCAGCCGTAGGCCACGTTCCACAGGTTGCGCCGCAGCATTTCGGCGGCAAGGATCGGGCTGGCGTTGACCTCGATATCAAACAGCGCGCCGCTTTCCGACAAGGTCAGCCAACGCGCCATCGGTGGGTTGTCTTCCGGGTCTTCGACGGTAAACGCGGTCCACAGCTCCCAGTTGCCCTGGGAACGGGACAACAGGCTGCCGAACAGTGGGTACCATTCCTCGGCCTGGTTGCTGGCGATGCCGATATTGACCTCGCCATCCATGCCTTCCTTGAGCAGATCCGTGAGACGGGTGAACAGATCGGTCAGGCGTGAAAAGCCCTTCTTCAGCTCAATGCCCATTTCGCGCATATGCTCGGGGATCATCCCGCCGACAAAGCGGTGGCGAGGGCGTTCACGGCCTTCCACATCTTCGCCGGGCTTGAAGTCGGCAACCTGCTCGCAGGCGCTGAACATGAACTGCTGCTGGGTCTTGATCTCCCGCGCCAGCTCTGGCACCTGCTCGATCAGCTTGCCCAGGTCACCGGGCAGCGGGTGCTGGGCCAGCAATTTGGTGAGGTTCTTCGCGGTGGACTCCAACCAGTCGGCGGTGGAGCGCAGGCGCGTGTAGTGGGCGAAGTGGCCGATGGCCTTGTCGGGCAGGTGATGCCCTTCGTCGAACACATAGAGCGTGTCGCGGGGGTCCGGCAACACAGCGCCGCCGCCCAGGGCCAGGTCGGCCAGGACCATATCGTGGTTGGTGACGATTACGTCGACCTTGCCCATGCCCTCGCGTGCCTTGTAGAAGGCGCATTGGCCGAAGTTCGGGCAATGGCGGTTGGTGCATTGGCTATGGTCGGTGGTCAGGCGCGCCCAATCGGCATCTTCCAGGGCGGTGGGCCAACTGTCGCGGTCGCCGTCCCATTTATTGCCGGCGAGTTTCTCGATCATGCTGGTGAACAGCTTCTGGCTGACTTCATCAACCTCAATCTTGAAGCCTTCTTCTTCGAACAGCGACGCCGTGGCCGTCTGCGCGTGGCCTTCCTGCAACAACACGTCGAGCTTGGACAGGCACATGTAGCGGCCGCGACCCTTGGCCAGGGCGAACGTGAAGTTCAGGCCGCTGTTGCGCATCAGGTCAGGCAGGTCTTTGTAGACGATCTGCTCTTGCAGGGCGACGGTGGCGGTGGCGATCACCAGGCGTTTGCCCGCGGCCTTGGCGGTAGGGATCGCGGCCAGGCTGTAGGCCACGGTCTTGCCGGTACCGGTGCCGGCTTCGACGGCCACGACCGCAGGGTCACCCTCGCGGCGACCTTCGTCGTCGGTGTCGATATCCCCGAGGACCTTGGCAACTTCGGCGATCATCAGGCGTTGGCCATAGCGCGGTTTCAGGCTCTTGGCTTCGAGAAAACGCGAGTAGGCGCCCTGGATCGTGGTTTTGAGTTCAGTGCTGATCATGGATAGTCGGGCGCAAAAAACGCTGGATAAATTTTCAGTGGTTCGGATCGGCCGCTATCATACCCCGCTAATTAATCCCGCGCAGAACGGAGTACCACAATGACCGCGTTTAGCCTCGCTTACACCCTGCATGTATTGGCCGCCCTGGTATGGGTGGGCGGAATGTTTTTCGCCTGGATGATCCTGCGCCCCGCCGCTGTGGCGGCACTTGAGGGCCCTGCCCGGCTGACGCTGTGGGCGAATGTGTTTCAACGTTTTTTCGTATGGGTGTGGGTGGCGGTGCTGATTTTGCCGATCAGCGGTGTCGGCCTGCTGCACCTGCGCTTCAGCGGGTTCGAGACTGCACCGCGTTACGTGCAGGTGATGATGGGCTTGTATCTGGTGATGACGGCGCTGTTTATCCGCATCCAGGCGTTGAAGTTTCCGCAGTTGAAGGCAGCAGTGGCGGCACAGGATTGGCCGGCGGGCGCGGCTGCGCTGGGGCAGATCCGAAAGTTGGTGGGGGTTAACTTGATTGTGGGGCTGCTGGTGGTGGCGATTGCTTCGGCTAGGCCGATGTTCTGAGACGAGTCCTGCATCGCCAATCGGGGCAAGCCCCCTCCCACATTTGGAATACATCTAATGTAGGAGGCTTGCCCCCGATGGCGTCAGACCTTTCGACTCAAAGCCGCTGGATGGTCACAGTCCCCGCCGGCCCAACCGGCCCCGGCTGCCCTTCCAATCCAGGCCGGCCTTTTTCGCCACCATCGGCGCGGTACACCAGGCAGCCTTTGGATTCCCCGCCCTTGCCCGGCTTGCCTGCTACACCGGCCAACCCACCGGCGCCGCCGTCCACCCAGACCTTGATATGTTCAGCCGGGAAGTCTTTCGGCAACTCCACGCGTACCTGTGCGCCCGCGCCACCCGGCAGGCCATCACCGCCGTTATCCCCATTAAAACCGCGCCCTGCCGAGCCCCAGGTGCAGCCAGGGTCCACGCCGTTGGCGCCATCAAGCCCGGCATACCCTTGGGCCCCGGCGCCGCCACGGGCATCCACCGACAGTTCTTCAGCCGACAGCGAGTTGATGCGCAAGGTCAGGTCTCGTCCGGCCTTGGCCGGTTTTTCATGGGTGCCAGGCGCGCCGCGTGAGGTAATCTGGCTGCCATGCTCCAGTTGCGCATGACCCACCTGCAATTGCAGCCCGACAGCACCGGGGACAATAGCGATGCGTGCGTCGCGGCCCAGGTGCAGCTCATCGACGTTGACCTGGCTGATGGTCGCCGGGATCAGCAACGTGCCGTAGTCCGCGACCTCCAGACGCTCCAGTTGCAACACGCTGGTGCTGCTGGGCAGGCGCATCAACGAGTTGGTTTCGACACTGACGCTCTGGGCCAGGGCAACGGGGCTGACCAACAGGGCCAACAGAAAAACCTTACGCATCATGGGGCTCCTGAATGTTTTCAAATTTTTCTTTGGACGCACAGTAACGACTTCTACCGGCGATTTGCCAGTGAAGGTTCAAAAAACTTGAGAAGGCCGGGATTTACGCGATGATCTTTGCCACTGCACCACACCCCCGTATTCATTGAGGATGATCACCAGCGTAGGACTTTTCGCCATCGCCCGCTCTAGGCCCGCACGCTCAGCCGCGCTAGTCTCTACGGTCCTGATGTGAGGATCTCTGATGACCGCTGGTATTTCTGCCCGTACCCCCCAGCAAGCCCTGGCCGCCCTGCTCGATCTGCACCAGCCCAAACGCCTGTTGCTGTTGGGCGCCAGCCAGTTCCCGGCGCTGGATGCCTTTAAGGAGGCGCACCCCGACACCCAAGTGTCCGTGGCTACGCCTGGGCCGTTGCCCGCAGAACTGGCGGCGCAGCGCTTTGACCTGGCATTGGTGGTCGATTGCCTGGAGCACCTGTCGAAGCCGCTGGGCCTGACCCTGCTCGGCGGTATTCGCAACCTCAACGCCAGCCGCATTGCGGTACTGGTGGACCTGGGTGCCTGCGACTGGAAGGACACTGACTTTTTCTCCCTGGCCCTGCAGGCCGGCGAGCGTTTCCAGCGCGATGAACAGGTGTTGACGCTGTTTACCTACGATCTGCTTGACTATAAACAGGTGCCGGACTGGCTCAACGCCCGCTTCTGGGCCAACCCGGAAAATTTCGGAAAGTATTGGTGGTAACCCAATGAGTACATCCATTTGCCCCTGCGGCAGTGGCAACCTGCTGGATGCCTGCTGCGGCCATTATCACGCCGGCCATCCGGCGCCGTGCGCCAGCGCGTTGATGCGCTCACGCTACAGCGCCTATGTGCTGGGCCTGGTGGACTATCTGGTAGCGACCACGTTGCCCGCGCAACAAGCAGGTCTGGACCGCAACGCCATCAGCGCCTGGAGCGCCCAGAGCACCTGGCTCGGCCTTGAGGTGGAAAGCTCGGAAGTGTTCGGCGGCCAGCCCGAACATGCCTTCGTGACCTTTACTGCGCGCTGGCACGACAGCACCGGCGAACATAGCCACCGCGAACAGTCTTCTTTCGTACAGAATGATGGGCGCTGGTACTTCATCGACCCCACGGTTGAGGTGAAGGCCGGACGCAATGACCCGTGCCTGTGCGGCAGCAGGCAAAAATTCAAGAAGTGCTGTTCCAGCTACTTCTAATCCTACAAGGACCCACGCCATGCTCCGGATCTACAGCTTGATGCTGGCGTTAACCTTCGGCCTGAGCGGCTGTGCGTCGTGGTTCGAGGACGACTCGCCGCCGCCCCACATCTCCCTGGTAAAGGTCGAAGTGGTGCGGGCCAAGTTGCTGGAGCAGAAATTCAAACTGTACTTTCGCGTGGACAACCGCGACGACGCCGACCTGACCGTGCGCGGCCTGGTCTACAAGGTCACCCTGGACGACTTTGTGCTGACCGAAGGCGAGTCCAACGAGTGGCTCACCGTGCCTCCCCGAGGCCACGCTTTTTTTAAAGTCTCGGTGCGCACCAACCTCTGGCCGCAGATACGCGATGTGGTGCAATTGTTGAAAAAACCCGACCAACCCGTGCCCTATCGCCTGGAAGGCGAGCTCAAAACCGGATTATTCATCGGTTATGACGTGCAGGTCGCCCACAATGGCGTGATAATCCCCGGCGATTTTATTCCGGAGCGACATCGATGACTCAGCAACCCCATGTCCATGGTCCTGACTGCAACCACGATCACGACCACGATCACAGTCACCATGACCACGATCACGGCCATGTCCACGGCCCGAACTGCGGCCACGCTCACCAGGAGCCCGTGCGCAACGCGCTGAAGGATGTTGGCCGCAACGACCCTTGCCCATGCGGCAGCGAGAAGAAATTCAAGAAGTGCCACGGGGCCTGAGCCACACTGAAAATCTCCATGTGGGAGCAACCACGCCCCACATGACCCGAGCCAGTATCAAGATCTAACGCTTAACCCAAAACTCCTGCTTGCGTCGCTTCGCCGCGCTCACTAACGTAGCGCCTTTACTGACGCTACCCCCCGCAGGAGCTTTGCCATGGCCTCGCCAGCCCTCTCACATTTTCTTCCCCGGTTCGGCGTTGCCGCGGCAGTGGCCAGTGCATTAAGCCTGGCCGGTTGCCAGCTCCAGAGCACCCAGGACACCCTGCCGCCCGTTGCGGGCGTGCAACCGATCAAAGGCCTGGCACAAAACGTGTCGGTGCGCCGCAATGCCCAAGGCATGCCGCTGATTGAAAGCAACACTTTCCACGACGCGCTGTTCAGTCTTGGCTATGTGCACGCCAGTGACCGCATCACCCAGATGGTCAGCCTGCGCCTGCTGGCCCAGGGCCGCCTGGCGGAAATGTCCGGCCCAGAGGTGCTGGATGTCGACCGCTTCATGCGTGCGGTCAACCTGAAAAAAAGCGCCGGCGAGCTGTACAACGCCTCGTCGCCGCGGCTCAAGCGGTTCTTCGAAGTGTATGCCCGTGGCGTCAACGCCTACCTGTTCCGCTACCGCGACAAGCTGCCGCCGGACCTGGCCCAGACCGGCTACAAGCCCGAGTACTGGAAGCCGGAAGATTCGGCGCTGTTGTTCTGCCTGCTGAATTTCAGCGAGTCGGCCAACCTGCAGGAAGAAATCGCCTCCCTGGTGCTGGCGCAAAAAGTCGGCGTCGACAAACTCGCCTGGCTCACCCCAAGCGCGCCGGACGAGCCGATCCCACTGGCCGAGGCCGAGAAACTCAAGGGCGTGAATTTCAGCCAGATCACCGGTCTGGCCGGGCTTGATAGCGTGGCCCAGCAACTGGGCAGCCTCAATGCCCTGGCCGTGACCACATCGAGCAACTGGGCCATAGGCCCGCAGCGCAGCCGCAGTGGCAAGAGCCTGCTGGCCAACGACCTGGCCGCCCAACCGCAAGCGCCGTCGCCATGGAGCTACGTGCAGATCCGTGCCCCGAAATACCAGGCCGTCGGCGCCTCGATTGCCGGCTTGCCGACGCTGCTGTCCGGGTTCAACGGCAAAGTCGCGTGGAGCATGAGCACGGTCAAGGGCGACACACAGGACCTGTTCCTGGAAAAGGTCAGACGCCAGGGCAACGCGTTGTACTACGAGAACAATGGCAAATGGCTGCCGGCCGGCGTGCGCAACGAGACCTTCTTCGTCAAGGGCCAGCGCTCAATTCGCGAAGTTGTCTACGAAACCCGTCACGGCGCCCTGCTCAACAGCAGCCAGGCGCTCACCAGCGGTCTGGGCCTGGCGTTGCAAACAGCCGACTTTAAAGATGACAAGAGCCTGGATGCGTTTTTCGACCTGTCCCGTGCGCAAAACGTCGGCAAGGCCTCGGACGCAACCCGCGAGATTCGCGCCATCGCGTTGAACATGGTGTTTGCCGACGCCACCAATATCGGCTGGCAGGTCACTGGCCGCTTTCCCAACCGCCGCGAAGGCGAAGGTTTGCTGCCGTCGCCGGGCTGGGATGCGCGCTTTGATTGGGACGGTTACGCCGACGCAATGCTGCACCCCTATGACCAGGACCCGGCCCAAGGCTGGATCGGCACCGCCAACCAGCGCACCGCGCCGCGTGGCTACGGCATGCAGTTGTCCAACTCCTGGGATGCCCCGGAGCGCAGCGAGCGCCTGGCGCAACTGGCCAATGCCGGCAAGCATGACAGCCGCAGCATGATCGCCATGCAATACGACCAGACCACCACCTTCGCCGCCAAGCTCAAGAGCATGTTCCAGGCCCCAGGCATGGCCCAGCCGCTGAAGCAGGCGATAGATGGATTGCCCGCGACCGAACAGGTCAAGGCGCGCGAAGCGTTGAATCGCCTGATGGCCTTTGACGGTCGCCTCGTTGCGACGTCTGCCGACGCTGCGCTCTATGAGCTGTTCCTGCAGGAAAGCACCAGGCAGATCTTCCTCGACGAACTCGGCCCGCAAAACAGCGCCAGCTGGAAGGCCTTCGTCAGCAACGCCAACCTGTCCTACGCCGCCCAGGCGGACCACTTGCTGAGCCGCGAAGACAGTCCGTTCTGGGACGACGTGCGCACACCGCAAAAAGAAGACAAACCGGCGATCCTCGCCCGCAGCCTCGCGGCCGCAATCACCGCCGGCGACAGCCAATTGGGCGCCGATCACAAGGCCTGGCAGTGGGGCAAGCTGCACAGCACCGCCTGGAAGAACACCGCCGGCCAAGTCATCCGTGGCCCGCTGGCGTCCGGCGGCGACCACAACACCTTGAACCCCGCGCCCTACAGCTGGGGCCAGGACTTCAATACCACCCAAGTCCCTGCGCTGCGCATGATCGTCGACTTCGGCCAGCCGGAACCGATGATGGGCCAGGGCGGCATCGGCCAATCCGGCAACCCGGCCAGCCCGAGCTACGCCAATGGCATCGACCCGTCGCTCAAGGCGCAATACCTGAGCTTCCCGATGCAGCCGCAGAACTTCGAGAAGGTGTATGGGAAAGCTCGGTTGACCCTGACGCCAGGTAAATAACCTGGCTTTCTCCTGAAGAAACCTGGTCAAAATGTGGGAGGGCTTGCCCCCGATACCGGTGTTCAGTTACAGATGAGCTGACTGAAACACTGCAATCGGGGCAAGCCCCTCTTATCAAACAT
>NZ_JADDUM010000004.1 GCF_015163715.1 Pseudomonas cyclaminis | reverse complement strand
GCCCGCTCACCACAACAGCGGGAGCAAGCCCCCTCGCCACAGGGATCATGTCCAGCCTTAGAGGATGGGTTTCCCGCCAGTCACCGCATAGCGTGAACCGGAAATATAGCTGGCTTCATCCGAAGCAAGCAGCACGTAAATCGGTGCCACTTCCACCGGTTGGCCCGGACGGCCCAGCGGGGTTTCCTCGCCGAAACTCTTCACATTGTCATCGGTCATGGTCGCCACGATCAACGGCGTCCAGATTGGGCCCGGCGCGACGCTGTTGACGCGAATGCCTTTGCTGCCCAGAAGCTGCGCCAGGCCACCGGTGAAGTTGGCAATCGCGCCCTTGGTGGCGGCGTAGGCCAGCAGCGTCGGTTTGGGCATGTCGGAGTTGACCGAGCTGGTGTTGATGATCGAACCGCCAGCCTTCATATGGGGCAGGGCGGCCTTGCAGATACGAAACATCGCCGTGATGTTGATATCGAAGGTCTTCACCCATTCCTCGTCCTCGATCTCTTCGAGGGTTTCGTGGGTCATCTGGAACGCGGCGTTATTAACCAGCACATCGATGCGGCCGAACTGTTCGACGGTGTTGTCGACCACGGCCTGGCACTGGGCTTTCTGCGCAAGGTCGCCGGGCAGTAACAGGCACTGTCGACCGGCTTCTTCCACCCAGCGTGCGGTTTCCTTGGCGTCTTCATGTTCATCCAGATAGGCGATGGCAACATCTGCACCTTCGCGGGCAAACGCAATGGCAACTGCGCGACCGATGCCGCTGTCGGCCCCCGTAATCAGCGCGATCTTGTTGGCCAGCCGGCCGGAGCCTTTATAGCTTTGCTCGCCACAGTCGGGGTACGGGTCCATTTTCTTCTGAGAGCCGGGGACCGATTGGGCTTGGGGGGCGAAGGGCGGACGTGGATAGTCAGTCATTTCAATCTCCATAGGTTCCTAAGGGTGCTATGGAGTTAGTAATTCCGTGGCCGGCGATAGTTGTGCCGGATCCCGCCCAAGCCCGACGAATGGTCAGCGCCGGCCCCTCCGCAGGCCATCAGGGGGAGGGCGGGGCACTCGCCAAGTGGGCGGGCAAACGGCGCAATGTCCAGATGACCGTGAGCATCGCCGCGACGGCGCAGAGTGCAATGCCGATGATCATGGGCGCTGGCGTGTGGTCGGCGAAGACACCGACGAGTGTCATGGACACGGCGCCCGTGATCATCTGGATCGCGCCCAGCAAGGCAGATGCAGAACCCGCCACCGCGCCGTGATCTTCCAGCGCCAGAACGCCCGCCGCCGGCAACAGCAAGCCAAGAAAGCCAAAGCCGATAAACAGCAGGGTCATCATCACGGCCAGGCTATCAACCCACAGCGTGGTCACCGCCAGCAGGAGCATGACCGCCGCCACCGCAGTGACCGACCCGCGAATCAACGGCACCAGCCCGAAGCGGGCACTCAGGCGCGCGGTCAGTTGGCTCATGGCGAAAAATGACGCTGCATTCAGGGCAAAACACAGACTGAATTGCGTGGGCGTCAGGCCGAAATACTCGATGTACACAAAGGGTGCGCTGCCGATAAACACAAAGAAGGTGGCCAGGCCAAAGCCGCTGACCACCGACAAACCGATAAACACCGGATCGCGCAGCAGAGCCCCGTAACTGCTGAACGCGTTGCCCAGGGTCTTGCCCAGGCGACGCTCGGGCGGGTGGGTTTCGGGCAATTGTACGGCCGTCATGACCATGCACAACATGGACACCACTGCCAGCACGGCAAACACTTCGCGCCAACTCCAGAGCGCAATCACCACGCTGCCGGCCAGCGGGGCGAGGATCGGCGAGACACTCATCACCAGCATCAGCAACGACATGAGGCGCGCTGCTTCATGGCCGGTGTACAGGTCGCGCACGATGGCCCGGGGGATCACCATGCCGGCGCAGGCACCAAACGCTTGCAGCGCCCGAAAACCAATCAGCACTTCGATGGTCGGCGCCAGGGCGCAACCGATACTGCCAATGGCAAAAATCAGCAGGCCGGCATAGATCGGTGGTTTACGGCCGAATACATCGCTGATCGGCCCGTAAAACAGTTGGCACACACCTACAATCACAAAGAACACAGTGAGGCTCATCTGCACGGCGGCGGGCGAGGCGTGCAGGCTGGCACCCAGGGTTGGCAGCGCGGGCAGGTAGATATCGATGGCGAACGGGCCGACGGCGGTGATCAGGCCCAGCAGCAGGGCCAAATGGGCAATACTTCGAGACATGGGCAATTCCGGGCGGAGCAAAGGACGGCCAGCTTAAGGGATCCGTGCAGATCCGCAAACTTAGGCTTCACTAACCAGCAACTGTTGCCGATAACGTTAATAGCGGTTGGGATCCCAACCGGTGGTCCAGGTATGGGGATACCCGCATGACGATCAAATTACGCTTGATGCTGTTGATAGCGACCGGAATGCTCACCGCCCTGGTCATGAGCATGGCCAGTTACCTGGGCAACACGCGCATGGGCGAGGCTGTGCAGGCCAACGAAGTGAGCATGACGGTGCTGCGCAATCATATGGAAGCCGACATGATGCACGACGCCCTGCGCGCCGACGTGCTGTCGGCGATGCTGGTAGGCCTGGGGAAAAGCACCAGCACCAAGGCCGAGGTCACCAGCTCGCTCAAGGAGCATGCCGAGCACTTTCGCCAGGTACTGGGCGACAACCTCAAGCTGCCGTTGGATGAAGCCCTCAAATCCAGCCTGGAAAAAATCAAACCCAGCCTGGATACCTACGTCAGCGCCGGTGAGCGCATCGTCGCGCTGGCGTTGGAAAATCCCGAAGCCGCTCGCGCAGAACTGGACAGTTTCAACACGGCGTTCAGCCGCTTGGAAGACCAAATGGCGGCCCTGAGTGAACTGATCGAAACCGAAACCCTGCAGACCGGCGAGGGCACGCGACAAACCATCAGCACGGCCAACTTCACCCTGGGCACGGTGCTGATTGCCAGCTTGTTGCTGTTGTTGGCTCAAGGCCGCTGGGTCATCCTGAGCATCATGGGACCGCTGCAAACCGCCAGTCGCATCGCGGCGAGTATCGCCAGGGGCAACTTGAGCGAACCGATTGTCGAACCCAAGCGCAAGGATGAAGCCGGCACGCTGATTCTGAGCCTCGCCACTATGCAGCGGGACTTGCGCGGCATGATCGAAGTGGTGCGCAGCAACGCCCACGGCGTCAATGGCATGAGCGAACAATTGAGTCACGGTTGCCATGAAGTCGCCGGCAGCAGCCAGCAACAAAGCGCGGCCGCCAGCACCATGGCGGCAGCAGCAAGCGAAATGACGGCGAGCATCGAAGAAATCACCCGCCACGCCGGTCGCGCCCTGGACATGGCCAACCAGGCTGAAGCCTTGGCCAAGGATGGGGGGGCGCGTGATTCACCAGGTGGTCAAGGACATGGATGGCATTGCCCGTTCGGCGCAGCAATCGGCCCAAGTGATACGTACGCTGGACAAGGAGTCCGAGGCGATTTTCAGCATTATCCAAGTCATCAAAGGCATTGCCGACCAGACCAACCTGTTGGCCCTCAACGCCGCGATTGAAGCGGCGCGTGCAGGTGAACAAGGCCGGGGCTTTGCCGTGGTCGCCGATGAAGTGCGCAGCCTGGCGGGCCGCACCAGTGCCTCGACCCAGGAAATTGCCAGCATGGTCGCACGCATCCAGCAAAACACCCGGGAGGCGGTGACCAGCATGGAGGAGGGCGTCACACAAGTGGACAAAGGCATGGCAGTGACGGCGGAAGTCGAACGGGCAATCCGCGAGATTCTGCAGGCCACCTTGAATACCACCGAGTTGGTGCATGACATTTCGCGCACTATCGGCGAGCAGAGCCTGGCCAGTAATGAGATATCGCATCAGGTGGAAATGATCGCAGGCATGTCGGAAAACAACAGCCGCGTGATTGGGCAAACGGCGTCGACGACGGATGAGCTGTCCAGTCTGGCGGGTAAACTGTCCCAGTCGGTGGACCGTTTTCAGCTTTGACGGGGGCAGGGCCGGAACGCCTTTTATATAACTCAACTAAATAGATATTTAGTTGAGTTATATCATTATTGAATAATGTGAGCGTAGGGCTAGGGGGCTTTCCTGGCGTCTTCACCGAACACCACGCGCTTATTGACGAAATAACCGACGATTCCCCAGTGCTTGTCGTCGTCACGCACGATCACTTTCTCTTGGACGGTGGTCGTGGAAAACGTCGAGGCGAACTCGATCACTGCATAATTTCCGGCGGGCGCGTCTGGCATCTGATCGATAAAGCCGATGGCGACGGGTTCTCGCTTTTGAAACGAGCCCAATCCAAGCCGCAGGCCTTTGAGGCTGCTGGCCCACATCAACGCGGAAGTTTTGGCTTGCAGCACCGGACTCACTGCAGGCCAGGTCAATTCGGCCTTACCCGAATCAAGCAACGTTAGAAACCCGACAGCTGTATCGAATACATGCTGTTGCTGTTGCGGCGTGCCGAAATCGTTTGCGATGACCTTGGGCGTATTGTTGTTGAAGCTGATGTCGCAGCCACTGAGCAATGCGAGCGAGAACACCATGACTGCAAGCAGCTTCATGCAAACCTCCAAGGCACTGATCGACATCCGTTGGGACGAGTAAAGATGACACTTGAAGGGGTTGCCATCAGCCCGGTGGAAAAGGCTGGTGTGGTGTGTGAATTCTTCAGCCCTACGCCTGGCAGTCAGATACATATAGTTACGCATAATGTATATTATGTTAAATCATGTTTCTATGTTGCTAGCCCACTGATCCATCCAACCCGCTGCTCACTCGCCCCCGTACCCTCTGGATCTCAGCCACCACCTGCATCGTTGCCTCTGCGATCGTTCCTTCATTACGGCACAACGCCCAGCCCTGTTCGCCAGCCGCCTGCTCAAACGCCTGGGTGCTGGCAACATGTTCTTCCAGCGCATGCATGACCGTACTGCTTAACCCGCGCCGTCGTGCTGCCGCTCGCGCCCATGAGATCTCAGGCGCGGTGACGACGCCGACGTGCAGGTCTGGCACTTGCACGTTGCGGTCAAGGTTCAACTGCAGAACCTCTGCGAACGGCACGGTCCGGCGAAACGCTGCGTCCGATGGGTACCAACGATCAATCAATATGATGCTGTCCCGTGGCTGTCTGGGCAGCACGTGCTGAGTGATCCACGCTCGACTATCAGCAAAACGCTCGCAAACCGTCAATTCCAGCTCACGACTTGGATGCCTGACGAGTTCGTTGACGAGGGCCATTGTTTGCGCTCGATAAGGGTCACTTTTGCTCTCGCAAAGCCGGATCACCTTCAGGTTGTGTGCCCTTAGCACGGCCGTGATGGACTCCAAGAGCGTAGTTTTGCCCACGCCCTTGGGCCCATCCAGGGAAATAAACAGCTGAGAACTCATTTTTCATACATCAGTTGAAAACTGCTGCGCACTCTAGCATCACTTGCGCACAAACCTCGGAATCTCAAGGCCCAGGCTTTCACGCAACGTGGTCCCTTCATACGCCGTGCGATACACGCCCCGCGCCTGCAACAAAGGGATCACTTCCTCGGTAAACCGCGTGAACTGCTGCGGATGCCCTATATAGATGTTGAACCCATCCACGGCCCGCGCTTCGAACCATTCGGCCATTTTCTGCGCGACGGTTTCGGCCGATCCCACAAACGCGCCCGGACGCAACTGCCGGCCAAACTCCACGGTCTGACGCAACGTGAAGCCTTTTTCCCGTGCATGGTCTGCAATGCGTTTGGCGGCAGTAAAGAAGCTGCTGCGTGCCGCTTCCAGACTTTCCTGTGGAAACGGCGCGTCGAGGTCGTACTGGCTGAAATCATGCCAGCCGAAATTGCGCCCAAACTCCTTCAGTGCCAGCTCAAAGCTATGGTCGGCCTGATGATAGTGCTGCTCGATTTCCCGGGCGTGTCCATCGGTGTCGCCGACATAAATCTCAGCGCCCGGCATCACCAGCAATTGCTCCGGGTCGCGGCCCTGTTGCAGCGCCCTGCCCTTTATATCCTGATAAAAAGCCTGGCCCTGCTCGATACTCGCAGCATGGGTGAAGATCAAATCCGCCGTCGCAGCACCCAGCTCGCGGCCCTGCTGCGAATCACCGGCCTGGAAGATCACCGGTTGGCCTTGCGCTGAACGTTGGATATTCAACGGGCCGACCACCGAAAAGTGTTCGCCCTGGTGATCCAGGCGATGCAGCTTGCTCGCATCCAGGAACTGTCCGGTCGCCCGATCACGCACGAATGCATCTTCCTCGTAGGAGTTCCACAACCCCTGCACCACCTGGACGTGTTCGGCTGCGCGACCATAGCGTGTGTCGTAGTCGTAATGTTCATCCCGGCTGTAATTGCCCGCGGTGCCGGCGTCGCCGCTGGTCACCACGTTCCAACCTGCACGGCCTTTGCTGATCAGGTCCAGTGAAGCCAGGCGCCGCGCCACGTTGTAGGGTGCGTTGTAAGACGTGGTCAGCGTGCCGACGAGGCCGATATGACGGGTGCTCACGGCGAGCGCCGATAACAGGGTCAGCGGTTCCAGGCGATTCAGGTAATGGGACGGCGAGCCCCGCGTGATGAACTGGCTGTCGACGATGAATATCAGGTCGAACAGCGCCGCTTCGGCCTGACGCGCAATGTCGATGTACCAGTCGATATTGACGCTGGCATCCGCTGGCAACTGCGGGTCCAGCCACAAGTTGTGGCGACCCGGCCCGCCGCTGCCCATGGTCAAGGCGCCCAGTTTGAGTTGTCGTTTGGTCATGTGCAGAGGGTTCCTGTTCACGGCTGTTTATTAGCAACGGCAGGCTGCAAGGACGCCGCGAACGAGTCATCGAACAGGCTGGCGGCTGGGTAAGACTTGACCAGTCCCTGGCGGGCAAAAAAGTCCACGGTCTTTTGCGCCTCAACGGAAGATTGGGCTGTCACGGGCTCTACGGTGGTGCGCGCACGGGCAAACCAGGTTCGGGCGATATCCGCGTCCGCACGGGTACGTTTGGCCCACGCATCGGCGTAAGCATCGGCGTTGGCCGGCGCTTGGCGAGCCCAGTCACGCGCCTTTTTCAGGCGCTGAAGAAAATCGTTGATGGGCGCCCGCTTGGCGTCCACGGCACTGGCGTTGGCGGCAATGAAACTCTGTGCTGGAATCAAGCCTTCAGCCGTGGCGAGCACCCGCGCACCTTGGCGTTCCTGTTGCGTCACGTAAGGTTCCCAGGTCGCGATGACGTCAACCGAGCCGCCTTCCAGCGCATGGGAGGCGTCCAGCGCGCTGAGGTAGCGCAGCTCCAGGGAGTCGCGGGCCACGCCGGCTTTATCCAGCGCCGTCAGCAGCAGTTGCTGGCTCCACGAACCTTTCCAGATCGCTGCACGCTTGCCCTTGAGATCGGCAAGGCTCTTGATGGATGAATCCTTGCTGACCAGGATGGCCACGCCGTCGAGGCTTTGCCGGCTGACGGCAATCACCTTGATTGGCGCACCCAATGCGCCCAGGAACAGCACCGGCGCATCCCCCAGCAGGCCTATATCCAGGCTGCCGACGTTGAGCGCTTCGGCAACGGGCGACCCGGCGGTGAATTGCTTCCATTCCAGGGTATAGGGCAGGTCATCAAGCACCCCCGCCGCTTCCATTACTGCCTGGGCGTTGTAGCTTTGGTCGCCGACCACCAGCGTTTGCGCCGTCGCGGTCAGGCTCAGCAAGGCGCGGCCAACCCGGCCGCGAGTGTTGTCAGGTAACGCACGTTCGTCTCCAGATGCCTTGTCAGGCAGTTCAAGTCGATCCGTGCGTACGGTCTCGGTCGTATTAACAGGAATAATCTGCGTCATACGATGAGGCTCGCCACGACAGATGTAAAATACGGATAACGCATAACGTAATTCTATAATAATGTCGTATGCGCATTTTTAGGTGGTCGTGCTACATCTGTTTCCCGCATACCCCATGCTCAAACGTCATAATCCCCGGCCCGCCTGCATGTTAATCTCGCGCGACCACGAATAGACATAAGTCGTCACATGACGATCAGAGCCAGGAAAGAACATGCCCAAAAAATCTCACTCAGCGCTGCGCCGTAACTTCCGTGAATTGCTTGCCAAGCCGAGCTGCGTTGAAACCGCTTCCGTATTCGACCCCATGTCCGCGCGCATCGCGGCAGACCTGGGGTTTGAGGTGGGTATCCTGGGAGGGTCAGTCGCGTCGTTGCAGGTATTGGCGGCGCCCGATTTTGCGTTGATTACCTTGAGTGAGTTCGTTGAGCAGGCCACGCGCATCGGGCGTGTGGCCCAACTGCCGTTTATTGCGGATGCCGACCACGGCTACGGCAACGCCCTCAACGTGATGCGCACGGTCGAAGAACTTGAGCGCGCCGGAGTAGCCGCTTTGACGATTGAAGACACCTTGCTGCCGGCGCAATTCGGGCGTAAATCCACCGATTTGATTTCCATCGAAGAAGGCATCGGCAAAGTCCGCGCCGCCCTGGAAGCCCGCGTCGATCCTGAGCTGTCGATCATTGCCCGGACCAATGCGGGTGTGCTCTCCACCGAAGCCGTTATCGAGCGCACCCTCGCCTATCAAAGCGCCGGTGCGGACGGCATCTGCATGGTGGGCGTCAGCGATTTCGACCACCTGGAGAAAATCGCCGAAAAGCTCAGCGTGCCGCTGATGCTGGTGACCTACGGCAATCCCAAGCTCAACGATGCTCAGCGTCTGGCGAATCTGGGCGTGCGTGTGGTGGTTGCCGGGCATGGCGCTTACTTTGCCGCGATCAAGGCGACGTACGACAGCCTGCGTGCCCAGCGTCAGTTGACGCATAGCACCTCGAATCTCAGCGCGACCGAGCTGACGCACACGTACACGTTGCCGGAGAGTTACGTGGCGTGGGCCAAGGAATTCATGGACGTGGAAGAGTAACACCCACGCACGCGGTGGCCGGGACTAGCCCGGCTAACACCGCGTCGACGTCAAACGCTGCCAATTCTGGCCATTTGCCTCTATGCTTCCAGCTTGACCGTTCTACCTATCGAAAAGGACTCCGATGTCGGCTAAGCGCCCCTCCCCAACAGTCAGCGACTTGTTGGACATTGTCTCGTCTTCCAGCCTCGCAGCGTCCCCACATGTCGCCCTTGAACAGATTTCGTGTTTGATCATGATCAAATACCTGGAGTTCTCCGGCCATGACACGTCGTGGTCAGCGCTGCTCAAAGACACGGACCCTGCTCAGCGCCTGAGCAAAATCGCTTTTCCCAACTTGCGAGAAGCTGAGCGCCTGATTGCGTTGAACGGGCATTTTACGGACGCCTACTTCCAACTTGAGGCGGCGAAACCCGAAGCGCTGAAAGCGCTGTTAAAAGCAGTTAACGATACGTTCGATTTTGATCAAAGACAGCCTTTCGATGCTTCGGCCAATCTCGACGCATTCGACACGTTGCTGAGTTCTGCCTCTGTTGGCGGTAACTCACTGGACACTACGCCTCGACGCGTTTCACGCTTGATGGTATCGCTGCTGGATCCAAAGCCTGGCCAGAGCCTGATTGACCCGGCTGCCGGGACTGCCCGTCTGCTGGTTTACGCTGATCGGTACCGGGGAACTGGGCGCGCGCAACTGAACAAAGCATCTGCGGGTATCGAAGTGGACAAGTCTGTCGCACGTATTGCGTGGGTCAACTTGTTGTTAAATCAGTTAGACACCACTCAGATGAATTACGGCGACAGCGTTGCCAGTATCCAGGACATGCAAGTCGGGCTCGAAACGTTGCAGCGCGAACACTATGATTTCGTTTTAAGTGATCTTCCGCACGGTAACGTTCATGACGACTGCCACCCGGAGAAAGCGGGCTATCTGCCCGCCGCGGCCTTTGGTGATAACGAAAGGCTCACGCGCCGGCTGGAGATCCTGTCCATCTGGCGGTCCCTTGATCTGCTCAAGATCAAGGGCCGCGCGGCGCTGCTAGTGCCCCAAAGTGTCCTCTATGGCATCACACGTGCGCATCGCAAGCTGCGACGAGAGCTGCTGTGCAGCCATGTTATCGAAGGGATTATCCTGCTGCCTCATGCATCGGCGCCCAAGGCCATTTTGCTGTTCGCGAAATCGCCACCGGCAGGGCCGGCCGATAAGCCGCGGACGCTCAATGTCTGGTTTTACGAGGTCGGTAATGAGATTGGTGAAAACGGCTATGGCGATCTTTACGATGCTTTGGCGCACTTTCGGGCTCGGAGGGCCGCTGAAAACCTACCTCTGGAGAGGGGCATCTACCATGTGCCGCTCCCACCGACCACCGACAATGCCAAAGCTTACCCCGTCGGCAGCGTAAAACATTTGGACGCGATCAACATGGAGGGTGGGCGTACCCGGCGTCATCCTATCCTGTTGTCCCGAACGGCTTCCACGCAGATCAAACAATGGCAAGTTCCAGTACGTGACTGGGTGCAGAAACCCGACTGGAAAAACAGAAGAGGCCAGGTAGTTGGCTCCCACGACGAACACAATCAGGTTCGTCCGGACTATGAGGGCGCCGCCCAGCGCGAGCTCTATATCGACGGCGAATTGCAACCCGGCCTGCTGACCCGCAATTGTATTGAGGCGCGAAACTGGACGCTGGACATAAACGAATACCGCTTGCCCCTGGCATCGGCTGTGGCCAAGGGGGAAAGCACAGCGCAGTTGATTGACGAGTTGCGTGAAGTCGAGCAAGACATTCTCAATCGCCTTGAGAGATTGCGCGCTTTGCTGGGAGAGGCGCAATGAAGGTTGGGGCTGCCTGGGCCGAGGTTGCGCTTCTGGATGTCTGCACTATCAATCCTGCGCGACCGGCGATAAGCCCCACGGCCACAATAGACTACGTGCGTTTCTCCGGCTTGGACGATGTGCTTGGCAAAATCACTGCCACCAGTGAGCGTCCCGTGCAGGAAGTGCCAAGAGGCGCTTCGGTATTTCGCCAGGGAGATGTGCTGTTTGCCGCTGTCACCGCAGAACAGTGGTTATCGGTGCTGGTCGGGGAACTGCCCAATGGTTTGGGTATGAGCGCTCAACTTTCGGTGCTGCGCCCTGCTCCTGAGTTGTCTGCCAGGTACCTGTGGCATTTCCTCCAGCAGCCCTGGCTAAGGCAAAAGGCGACAGCCATGAATACCTCCACACACAGCCAGCCGATTATTGCCCGTTCGTTTTTTCGCGAACTGCGAATTGAACTGCCGTCCATCGAAGAGCAGCGGTACATCGTTGACTGCCTCGACCAGGCAGACGCAAGTCCTTATCGAGAGGCGCAGCGCCGGGTCACGCACCTGAAAGAAACCCTTGCTGAACGGCTGATGCTGCCCTCCGATGAGGCGCCGAAACCCGGTTGGTCGTATTTAAGGATGGAGGACATTTGCCGAATCAATCCTCGCGACGATGAGCCCGCCGCAAAAACCATAAGCGCCGAGGATGCAGTGATTTTCCTTTCCCATCGTGACCTATTGTCAAAAAAAACAGGCAACTCGGTGATGCCCTACGGCCAAATGCCCAACCCGGCCCGTCAAGTACGAGCCGCAGACCTGCTGTACGGTGCTGAGCCCGCTACCGCTACCTACGGGCATGTATTAGAGGTGCCGCAAGCCAGCGCACCCACCTTTGCAGCCCGCACCATGACGGTGTTGAGCCCCAACGACAGTGTCTCGTCCCCCTACCTGGCAGCGCTGTTACGTTCACGCTGGTTCAATCATCCACAGGCCAGCCATGGAGTTTCCGCCGTTCGCGGGCAGAGCACCACCACCCGACTCAAACGCCGCAAGCTGCCACTACCACCGCTGGCCGAGCAGAAACGCATCCTTTCCATTCTTGACGCCGTACCGGACGCACAGATTGCGCAGGCCTTACTCAAGTCGCGGGTCATGTATCACGCGCTGGCAAAGGATGCTTTCAACGGTAAGTTAACCCGGCACGGGTTCGCGCCCTCCTCCGACCCGGTTATCTCCAGCACCGTTGCAGATGCCATTACCGAAGCTGTTGAGCCTTCACCGAACCGGCGTGTTCCATTCAAACGCAGTCATCGACGGAACGTTACGAGCAGTCTTTCAACGCTCCAGCGCTTGGTCTGGCGGGCCATGCGGATGCGCAAGCATGTGCTGATTGTGGATGACCCGGAGAGCTTCGATAGCTTTTGCGAGTCGGCATCGCTCAAGCCGTTTAGCACTTATGTGAGCCCGAACCAGATCCGTCGGACGCTGGAGCAGATTGCGGCAATAGGGCTGATCCACAAAATGAACCTTCCTCCCCGTGACAAGGACGACCGCCTAGCCTATCTCGAAGCTTTCCGGCGTTACCAGGAAGGCGAGGATGGACGCATCACCGAGGATATGGCGGTCTCCGATGCCAGCGCGCTTTTGGGCCTCATTAAAAAAGCTGAAGAGGAAAGCGTAAATGCGCCTGCGCTATCTGAGTATTGATCGTTACCCTCCGCTCTCGGACGCCAAAATCTGCTTTTCGGTCGACGCCCCTTGGCCGGTGTTCAACGTTGCAGCTAATCACTGTGGTATCCACTTTGTCGCGGGGTTGAATGGCAGCGGCAAAAGTCATTTATTGCGCGCCATCTCGTCCATTTTTTTGGCCATGGCCGATGGCAAACTGCCGGGGTTCCCCTTTACCCTAGTTTATGAACTCGGTCGCCCCGGGCAGATGTCCGAGATCATCTTCGATAACCCTCTAGCCCGTAAAAACGAGGCGGTCATCTGGCAACGGACAACGCCGGGATTTGAAAAGAATTTTTCCAGTGACGCGTTCGAGGCGGTCATCAACGCCTTGCGAAGCGGTGATCAGCAGGGCTTCTTCGCGCGAGTGCCTCAAGGCAGCTTCCCCCAGAACGTGAAGGACTTGCTTCCCAGGGTGCTCGCCTACACCTCCGGCGCCTGGAGACCCTGGGACGCTATCTGGCAACCGCCTATCAGTGCAGACGAGCGACCAGACTTCAACGATGAGGATGTTTACGAGCTGGGTACGGAGCGGCCCGTTGGCTGGACACACCGTGATGAACGCCTTGTGAGCTCCGCAGAGCCTGCACAATCCAGCCCAGTGGCGTATGTCAATACGGACGCCAGCGACCTGCTGAGCCGGCCATTTCTATTCAGTGACAACCGTCCGGATGCAGCGCTTTTGGCGGTCGTTCTCCATGACGGGCTGGAAGCTCGTAAAGGAGCAGGTAATCCGAGGCTGGCTCAATTGCTGAAAATGGCCGGGTGGCACGCGTTGATCAGCGTACGGCTGCGCATTGACATCGATAAAGTGCAGAACGCCCCGCTGCCGTTCCAGAAAAAAATCCACGACCTGTTGCTGTCGGCCAGTGAGGTCATCCGCGTGCCGTACCCGGAACGTCAACTGCGCATGGCTTACTTTGATGTGGAGAGCCTCGTACCAACGTCTTCGCCGAATTATTACGAGCAGCACCTGGGCAAGGAAGTCGATCTTCACCAGGTGGATGCGCTCGCCCTGGTCCTGGGAGAAAGAAGCCAAAGCGCGTTCAGTCGTTTCCACGAATTGATTCGCTGGCTGGCACTCGGTCTGGTCGATAGCCTGGAGATGTGCATTCGTCGCGACGATAAACCCTTGAGCGGCGATGAGTCCAAGGACATGGGCGTAATGGCCTACAGCGATATGTCCGATGGCGAACAGATGGTCCTGCGGCGCTGGGCGCTGTTCTACCTGTTGTCGGGCGAGTCGGATGCCTTGCTGCTACTGGATGAGCCGGAAACGCATTTCAACGACAGCTGGAAGCGCGAAATCGTTGGCATCATTGAAGAGGCCATGGGGCACGACTATAGCGCCGTGTTGGTCGCCAGCCACTCTTCCATCGTGTTGTCGGACGTGTTCGACGAAGAAGTTATTCACGTACGTAAGAGCCCCGACGGCCGCTCGTCGGTAGAGTCGCTGAGGACCCGCACTTTTGGCAGCGAGCCGGGAACACTGGTCATGAAGGTGTTTAAAGCCGACGACAGTATTGGTGCACGTGCTAAGAAGCGTATCGACGCATTCCTCGAAGCAGCTGCGGAGAAGCAAAAAGCCACACCCGATGAAATCGCTCAGGTCGAAAAGTTGATCCACAATCTGGGCAGCGGTTTCTATCGGTCCGAATTACGTACAGTACTGAACCGCTGGAAGCATAACAGCAGTGTGGAAGCGCTTAATGATCTGTTGCCATCGCTGACGGCAGAGATGCAGGAAGACGTATTGGACTTGATGAAAAAGCTGTTGGGAGCGCGCTAACCCGATGCTCAAGCCTATCCGTCACAGTAAATGGTCTCCCGCGCTCGCTGCCGGTCAAATAATGATGCGGACCTTTGCCTTATGGCTCTGTGATCCCAACGTCAAACCAGCCCACATCAACCGGGCGAACCTATCCAAGGCGCTGGGCACTCAGATAGAAGGCGACTGGCTGTGGGAGTTCCTGAAACACGACGTGGCCAGGACACCCCTTTTGGATCGCGCGGTGATCGTGGCTAACCTGAATGACGCCGAAAAGTGCTTCCTGCACCTATGGGTCCTACGTGCGGGCGGTGTCAGCACGCATTTTTCCCTGATACCTGGCGCTCAACCTTTACCCGAAGGTATGCCTTTCCAGAATAACGTCGCCTGGGGCGCGTTCAAAATCCTGATGGAGGCCTTTTACTCACCCGGACTCAGGGAAGACGGCCTGCCTTATGACGCCAAAGGCAAAGTCACCAGTGACCCGTCGATGCAAGTCACCTATAAACGTTTCAAACGCGATTTCCTGCTGGAGCACAAGATCGACAAGGACGTCGATGCGCGGGAAGCCTGTGTCATTTGCGGTGCTGAATTGTGCAAGTCGCATATCGATCACTGGGTCAGTAAGGCTAAATACCCATTGCTTTCCGTGTGCGCCGATAACCTCATCCCCATGTGTGACGAATGCAACGAGTCGCCCAATAAGGGCTCGGATCCGGTTCACACCGGTGGTTCTTTCAACGATTGGTTCCACCCCTATCAACGTCACCCGGCAGGGGCATTCACGCTGAAGCTCAGCTCGCCGCTGTTGGGCGTCGACCTGAAAAGCACCGACCCGGCAGATGCGCAACGACTCAAGAACCTGGACGAACTGTTCAACCTCAAACTGCGCTGGAGCAAAGAGCTGCGGGCCGAATACCGCAAGATCCAGCGCTTGCTTGAAAGACGACAGAAAGGTAAACCTGCGGCCTTGACGCTGATGCAAGTCTACACGGCGATCAATGAGTGGGCGCAGGATCTGTCGAGCGCTGAGCCGAACCATGAGGTCCACAAAGTGTTGTTCGACGCCTTGATGGACCCCAGCCGATTAGTTGCATGGCATGCGGAACTTGAGGCGAATTTCCCTTGAATGAAAACGTCCGCGCCCAAGTCATTATTGACTAGCCAACCCAACCGACGGCAGTCTTGGGAATCACCTCCGACTCATCCAGCTTCGACGCAAACATACTCACCGCCTGCACCGCATCACTGGTGCTGGTACGGATCTGCAAGATCACTGAACCCGCCTGGTCCGCCAGTTGAACGCCACGCTGTGCGCCTTCCTGGGTCGCATTCATGCTGGTCACCGCGTCGCGGGTTTCGGAGAGGATCATGCCGATCATCTCGGCGATTTCCGCTGTGGAGCGGCTGGTTCGGCCCGCCAGTTGCCGGACTTCGTCGGCCACTACCGCGAAGCCCCGGCCTTGATCGCCGGCCCTTGCGGCCTCGATGGCGGCGTTGAGCGCCAGCAGGTTGGTCTGGTCGGCAATGCCACGGATGGTGTTGACGATTGCGGTGATTTGCTCGGAACGATCGCCCAGTTGCCCGACCAGGCGCGCCGATGAGCCGATGTTTTCAGCAATCCGGCGCATCTCCGTGGCAGTTTCCTGAATGACCTGGGTGCCGTGCTCGGCAAACCGTTCGGTCTCGGACGAGATGTGGTAAGCCCGCGAGGCGCCACGGGAGTCTTCCTCGAACTTCTCCACGCGTTCGGTGATGTCACTGGCGAACTTGACGATCTTGAGCAGCTTGCCGTCGCCGTCGTAGACCGGGTTGTAACTCGCTTCCAGCCACACGACGCGGCCATTTTTGCCAAGGCGTTTGAATTGCCCGGTGAAGAATTCGCCATTGTTCAAGCGGCGCCAGAAGTCGGCGTACTCGTGGCTGTTGATCAAGGTGGGTTCGCAAAACAGGCGGTGATGTTTGCCTTTGAGCTCAGCCAGCGAATACCCCATGACGTTCTGGAAGTTGGCGTTGGCGTCCAGTACCTGGCCGTTCAAGTCGAATTCGATGACAGCCATTGCCCGGTCCAGTGCCGCCAGTTTGCTGCGGGTAGCAGCCTCCTGTTCGACGCTGGCGGTGATGTCCAGCGCGTACTTGACCACTTTCATTACCCGGCCACCCTCATCCAGGACCGGGTTGTAGCTGGCCTCAAGCCAAATGGTCTTGCCTTGGGCATCCACCCGCCTGAACTTGCCCGACACAAACTTGCCGGCCTTGAGGTCCGTCCAGAACTGGCCGTAGGCCGGGCTGCTGGTGAGCGCCGGCAAGCAAAAATCACGATGGGACTTACCGGCCAACTGCTCGCGGCTGTAACCCAGCGTCCGCAGGAAGTTGTCGTTAGCACTCAGCACCTTGCCATTGAGGTCAAATTCGACCACCGCCATGGAGCGTCCGAGTGCAGCAATCAGTCCCTTGTATTCGGTGACTTCCGCCGTCCTGGCTGCCAGTTCTGTTTTCAGTGTTGTATTGAACATGACGTGACCCTCAACCGTGTGCAGAAGCTATCTCTAACTCGCTATCGGCGGCTGGATACGCGACTTTACGCGGCTTTGATATTTATTTTCTGGCGTCAAAAAGCTGCTCCCGCGGGTTTGCCCAAGCGGCTGATTTCGGGGACCATGGGCGCCTTAACAAACCTTCCAACCAGAGGCACCCATGGCCAACCACGACCTGTCCTATACCCCCGATCCTGATGCCGATTCCATCTCCTCCGACGTGATCGGTTTCAACGGCATCCTGGTCTCCACCCAGATCCCGACCCGCGCTGACGGCAGCCTGGAGCTGGGCGATATCACCTTGCAATGCGAATGCACCCTGCAAGCGCTGAAAGTCGCGCTGGAAAAGGCCGGCAGCTCCATGGACCGGGTGATGCACCTGACCATTTATCTGACGGATATGGCTGATCGCGCCGTGTTCAACGAGGTCTACAAACGCTTCTTCGCCAAGCCCTGGCCCGTGCGTGCGGCGGTTGGCGTGGCTGCGTTGGCGGTAGAAGGCATGCGCGTGGAAGTGACCGCGATGGCCGCCAAGGCCTGAGTGCGTGCCGGTCAGGCATTTCACAGCTACAATGCGCGCCTCAACCGTGACAAGCCTGACTAAAAAAACTATGTCCATGCCCAAGCATCACCTGGAATTGCTCAGCCCTGCCCGCGATGTCGCCATCGCGCGCGAGGCGATCCTGCATGGCGCCGACGCCATCTACATCGGCGGCCCGAGTTTCGGCGCCCGCCATAACGCCTGTAACGACGTGAGCGATATCGCTCAGTTGGTAGAATTCGCCCATCGTTACCATGCGCGTGTCTTCACCACCATTAACACCATCTTGCATGACAACGAACTGGAACCCGCACGCAAGCTGATCCATCAGCTCTACGACGCCGGTGTCGACGCGTTGATCGTGCAGGACCTGGGGGTGATGGAGCTGGATATCCCGCCCATCGAGCTGCACGCCAGCACCCAGACCGATATCCGCACCCTGGCCCGCGCAAAGTTTCTCGACCAGGCCGGTTTCTCGCAGTTGGTCTTGGCCCGTGAGCTGAACCTGCAAGAAATCCGCGCCATTGCCGACGAGACCGATGCCGCCATCGAGTTCTTTATCCACGGCGCCCTGTGCGTGGCGTTCTCCGGGCAGTGCAATATCTCCCACGCGCAAAATGGCCGCAGCGCCAACCGTGGCGATTGCTCCCAGGCCTGCCGCCTGCCGTACACCTTGAAAGACGACCAGGGCCGCGTCGTGGCCTTTGAAAAGCACCTGCTGTCGATGAAGGACAACAACCAGAGCGCCAACATCCGCGCCCTGGTCGAGGCCGGCGTGCGGTCGTTCAAGATCGAAGGCCGCTACAAGGACATGGGCTATGTGAAGAACATCACCGCCTATTACCGCCAGCGCCTCGACGATGTGCTCGAAGACCGCACAGACCTCGCCCGCGCATCCAGCGGCCGCACCGTGCACTTCTTCCTGCCTGACCCGGAAAAAACCTTTCACCGTGGCAGCACCGACTATTTCGTCAGCGACCGCAAGATCGACATCGGCGCCTTCGATACCCCGACCTTCACCGGCCTGCCGGTAGGGACCGTGGAAAAGGCCGGCAAGCGCGACCTGCAAGTGGTCACCCATGAGCCGTTGTCCAACGGTGATGGCCTGAACGTGCTGGTCAAACGTGAAGTGGTGGGGTTCCGCGCCAACATCGCCGAGCCCAAGGGCGAGTTCGAGGAAGACGGCCAGAAGCGCTACCGCTACCGCGTCGAGCCGAACGAAATGCCCGCCGGCCTGCACCAGTTGCGCCCGCATCATCCGCTGAACCGCAACCTGGACCATAACTGGCAACAGGCACTGCTCAAGACCTCAGCCGAGCGCCGTATCGGCCTGTCGTGGGTGGCGCGCCTGCGTGAAGACCAATTGGAAATCACCGCGACCAGCGAAGAAGGCATCAGCGCTGGCGTTACCCTGCCCGGCCCGTTCGGCGTGGCCAACAAGCCTGAGCAAGCGCTGGACACCCTGCGCGACCTGCTTGGCCAACTGGGCACCACCGAGTACCACGCAACGGATATCAAGCTGGACGCGCCCCAGGCGTTCTTCATCCCCAACTCTCAGCTCAAGGCATTGCGCCGTGAAGTGATCGAAGCACTGACGGCTGCCCGTGTCGCCGCCCACCCCCGTGGTGGACGCAAGGCCGAGACCACACCGCCGCCGGTGTACCCGGAAGCGCACCTGTCGTTCCTGGCCAACGTCTACAACCAGAAGGCCCGCGACTTCTACCACCGTCACGGCGTCCAGATGATCGATGCGGCGTTTGAAGCCCATGAAGAAACCGGCGAAGTGCCGGTGATGATCACCAAGCACTGCCTGCGTTTCTCGTTCAACCTGTGCCCTAAACAGGCCAAGGGTGTGACGGGCGTGAAAACCAAGGTCGCGCCGATGCAATTGATCCATGGCGACGAAGTGCTGACACTGAAGTTCGACTGCAAACCGTGCGAGATGCACGTGGTGGGCAAGATCAAGGGGCATATCCTTGGCCTGCCGCAGCCGGGCAGCGTGGTTGAGCACTTCAACCCGGACAAAATCATCTTCCAGGGCACGCACTGACACTGCGGGAGCGGGGCCACCACCAGCCCCGCTGCAACCCGGCAGCCGCCAGTAGAATCGTTACCACCCCCAGCCATTGCAGCCAACCCAGTTGGTGTCCGAATGCAATCCAGTCGACAAATATCGCCGCTATCGGGTAGATAAACGACAGCGCGCCGGTCATGGCCGTCGGCAGTTTCTGGATCGCGCCGTACAGCAGCACATACATCAACCCGGTGTGCACCACACCGAGGGTCACCAGCGCCGACCAGGCGTAGCCCGTCTGCGGCAAGCTGTTCCAAGGCACCAGCGGCGCCAGCAGCAACGCACCGGTGATCACCTGGATCAATGCCATCAAATGCGGCGGCACGTCCTTCAAACGCTTGATGATCAACGCCGCGACCGCATACAAAAATGCCGCGCCCAACGCCAGCGCGATACCCGTCAGATAATCCCCACCACTGCCTTGTTGATCGCCATGGGCGGTGACAATCGCCAGCATCCCCAGGAACGCCAGGCTCAACCACGCCAACTTCTGCAGGGTGATCTTTTCCCCCAGGAACAACGCCGCCAGCATCACCAATATGAACGGCTGCACGTTGTACACCGCCGTACTGATGGCGATGGACGCACGGGAATAGGATTCAAACAGCAGCAGCCAATTACCGACGATGGCCACGCCGCTGAGCATCGCCAACCCCAGCTTGGCCCAACTGAGCAGGTCCAGGCGCAGGTAACCCAGCGCCGCACAGACCAGCAGCAACGTCAGCCCGCCGATCACGCAGCGCCAGAACACCACTTCGATCACCGACACGCCCGATACCAGCACAAACCAGCCAATGGTGCCGGAGATCAGCATGGCGGCGACCATTTCCCACGAACCGCGACGGATGGATGTGTCCATGATTGAAGCTCCTCAAGTGAGGCTCAATTATGGCAATCTGCTTGGCGGCGGCTCCAGCGACTAAATCAGGCCAAATGCCCGGATCACCTTTACTTATTAGGCGAATACCATGATTGACACTATCGACCAGCAACTGATCACGGCCCTGATGGACGACTCGCGATTGTCGCTCAAGGTGTTGGCGGGCATTACAGGGCTGTCCTCGCCCAGCGTCAGTGAACGCCTGCGCCGCCTGGAAGAGCGTGGAGTGTTGACCCACTACACCGTAGACGTGGACCCCAAGCACTTCGGCTATCTACTGCAAGCCATCGTGCGCATCCGCCCCCTGCCCGGCCAATTGCAGGAAGTGGAACGCCAGATCCAGGCGATCCCCGAGTTCACCGAGTGCGACAAGGTGACGGGCGAAGACTGTTTTATCGCCCGCCTGCATGTGCGCACCATGGACCACCTCGACAGCCTGCTCGATCGTCTCAACGTCTACGCCGAAACCAACACCGCCATCGTCAAGAAAACCCCGGTGAAGCGGCGTTTGCCGCCGTTGGCGGATTGACCTGCTCGCCGCTGTCAGCCACGCAATCTTTTCGCCGCACTGAGCAAGCCCCGGAACTGAGCATACCGCGCCTCCAGCACCGATCGTTGCGCCACGTCGGGCAGGTAGCGCGCCTTGACCGGCATGCCCTGCGCCAGCAAGTCCGCGCCCTGCCCCACCGCCAGCAACCCCAGCTTCGCCGCCCCGATACACGCGCTCAACTCACTGCCATGCAGGGTATGAATTTCCCGCTGAAGGATATTGGCCAACAACTGCGCCCAATACTCGCTACGGGCACCACCGCCCACCAGCGCACAGGCGCCCACGCTGGCACCGGCCGATTGCACGGCGCTCAACGCATCCAGCAAGCCAAACCCCACGCCCTCCATCACCGCATACCCGAGCATGGCCGGCGTGCAGTCATGACCCAGGTTCATGAAACCGCCACGCAACAAGGGATCGTTATGGGGCGTGCGCTCCCCGGCCAGGTACGGCAAAAACAACGGCGTGTTCAGCGGCACCGCCTGCCCAATCGGTAATTGCGCCTGGACGTGATCGAGCAATGTTTGCTCATCCGCCGTTCCGGTCAGTTGCGTGACCCAACGCAGACAACTGGCGCCAGCGAGCATGGCGCCCATGGTGTACCAGCGCTCGGGCAACGCATGGCAGAAGCTGTGGACTGCGCTGGCCGGGTTGCCGGCAGCGTGATCGGTGATCGCGACCAGGGCCGCGCTGGTGCCGAGGGTGATAAACGCATCACCGGCATTGATCGCCCCCATCCCTACAGCGGCCACCGGGTTGTCGCCGCCGCCGCCGGCAATCACCACGTCCGCTGGTAAGCCAAGCCCGTGCAGCGTCACACGGGCACTGGCGGCGCCGCCCTCGACCAACCGGGGCATCTGCGCAGGCGTGAGTCCGGTTGCGTGCAGCATCGGGGCGAACCACTCGCGGCGCGCCACATCCAGCCACAGCGTACCGGCGGCATCCGACATCTCGCTGATGCGCTCACCACTCAGGCGCAGTCGCAGGTAGTCCTTGGGCGACAGCACGCAGTCAATCGCCTTGAACACGTCAGGCTCATGCCGCTGCAGCCATAGCAGCTTGGGTGCAGTCAGCCCGGCCATGGGCAAGCTGCCGGTGACGTCGGCAAACTCCGGCCCCAGTTGTTCGGCTTCGGCGACGGCGCGGGAGTCGTCCCACAGGATCGCCGGGTACAGCACGCGGTCGTCAGCCCCGAGTAAAACCGCGCCGTGCATCTGCCCGGACAGCCCGATACAGGCCACACGGGCAAACGCTGCATGCCGGCGCAATTGGTCCAAGGCCTGTAGACAGGCCTGCCACCAGTCTTCAGGGGCCTGCTCGGACCAGCCGCTGTGGCGCCGCGACACACTCAAGCGCACGCCGGCATGGGCCAGCACGGCACCGTCGGTGTCCATGAGGATGGCCTTGAGTTCAGAGGTGCCGAGATCAATACCGAGGGAAACAGGACCGTTCATACGTGGGTTATTCCAATCAATCACAGCCGCAGGAGTTACGTAGTTGCAGGGTCGGCGCCAGACGTACGCTCTGGGGCGGCGAGCCGGGCGAAGCCATGCGTTGCAGCAATAAGTCCACCGCACGTGCGCCGAGTGCCTGGACCGGCTGTGCGATCAGGCTCAAGCGCGGCACGAAGAAATCCGCCCAGTCGAAATCATCGAAGCCCACCAGGGCCATCTGCCCCGGCACCTCGATCTGCGCCTCCCGCAGTGCCTGCATGGCACCGAGGGTCATCAGGTTGTTGCCGGCCATGATTGCCGTAGGCGGCGCAGCCAGGCGCAGCAACTGCGCGGTGGCCTGGCGCGCCGGCGCCGTGTTGGAGCCGCCGTTGACCAGCAATTGCGCATCAAACACCAGCCCCGCCGCCTGCAACGCCGCTTTGTACCCGGCCACACGCTCATCCGTGGTACTGAACCCGGCACGCCCGGCAATGAATGCGATACGGCGATGTCCGTGGGCAATCAGGTGTTCAATAAGGGCCTGGGTCGGCTGCGCATTCTCCACCCCGACCTGATCGAACCGCTCACTCATCATGCGATCCACGAGCACAGCCGGAATCTCGTTGGCCTGCAAGTACTCCAGGGCCATCGAGCCGTTGGACGGCGCCAGCACAATCCCGTCGACGCGCCGGTGATGCAGCGCCGTGACCACGCGCAACTCTTGCTCCGGGTCGTCATGGGTATCGACAAACAGCATCATGTAGCCGTGTTTGGCGCACTCGGTTTCAATCGCGTGCACGGTTTCGCTGAAGTAATGGTTGGACAACGCCGAGATCGCCACGCCAATGGTGTTGGTACTGGAACGGGCCAGCGAGCGCGCCAGGGTATTGGGGATATACCCCAACGCCTGGATCGCCCGCTGCACCGCCTGCACCGTGGCCGGGCTGACTTTGCGGGTGCCGTTCAACACATGGGACACGGTCGAGGTCGACACCCCCGCCCTGCTTGCCACGTCATCCATGGTGACCACGGCGCTGTTCCTTTCAAGAGATCAATGTTTACTCGACCAGCCGCTGTACGTACCGACGTTGTCGCGTGTGATGAGCTTGGGGGTGAGCAGGGTAACCGCTTCGGCCGGGGCTTTGTCATTGAGAATGTCATTGCCCACATTCACCGCCGTCTGGGCCATGGCCCAAGGGTCCTGGCTGGCGGAGGCCTGGATCTGGGTGTCGGTCTTCAGGGCGTTCTCGATATCCGGCGCGCGTCCACCGAGGTAATGATGATGCCGCTGCGCTTAAGCTGCTTGGCCGCCAGGTCGCTGCCGATAGCCTGCGGGTCGTTGATCGCGAACAGCCCGTCGATTTTGGCGAAGCGCGTCAGGTAACCCTGCATCACGTTCAAGCCGCCTTCACGCGAGCCCTTGCCGTCCTGGTCGTCGGACAGCACCTTGATCTCCGGCGCCCCGGCCAGCGCCGTCTTGCAGCCTTTGACGCGGTCCGTCACTGCGGTGACTTGCGGGCCGTTCTGGATAATCACATTGCCTTTGCCCGAGAGTTTGTCCACCAGGTACTGGCAGGCGAGCTTGCCGGCTTCGACGTTGTCGGTCTGCACGGTAGCGTTCACGCCTTTTGCGTCTACATCCACCGCGACCACGACGATCCCGGAGTCGCGGGCCTTCTTGATCGCCGATGCCATGGCGGACGGGTCCACGGCGTTGATCAGAATCAGGTCGACCTTGGACGAAATGAAGTTATCGATCTGTGAGAACTGCTTGCTCAGGTCATAGTCGGCCGACACCGAGGTGACCTTGACGCTGGGGTTCAGCTCCTTGGCGCGGGCGGTTGCGCCGTCGGCCAGGGTCACGAAGTACGGGTTGCCCAGCGAGCCCATGCTGATGCCCAGGGCTTTGAGTTCACGGGCCTCCACGGCTTGGGACATCAGGGCGGCCAACGCAACGACGGGAAACAGGTGTTTAAGCTTCATGGGAGTCTCTCTTGTGATTGTTGTATGAGTGAAATCAGGTCCGCGCACCGGACTGGCGATAACGATCCAGCGCTACTGCGCCAATGATCACGATGCCCTTGATGATGTACTGCCAGATATCCGAGACGCCCAGCAGCACCAGGCCATTGGTCAGCACCGCGATAATCAGCGCACCGATCAAGGTGCCACCAATGGTGCCCACGCCGCCGGTAAAGCTGGTGCCGCCGAGGATTACCGCGGCAATCGCATCCAGTTCATAGGACTGCCCCAGTTGCAGGCCATTGGCGGCGAACAGGCGCGAGGCGCTCATCACCGCACCGAGCCCGGCCAACGCACCGGACATGGCATACACAAACAGCAGCACCTTCCACACCTTGATCCCGGACAGCCGCGCCGCCTCTGGGTTGCCGCCGACCGAGTAGATCTGCACGCCCATCACCGTGCGGCGCAGGATGAACCACGACAGTGCCACCACCGCCACGGCGATCACCACCAGCCACGGCACACCCAGGATCGAGTCGTTGCCGATAAACGCAAACGGCAAGTCGGGGTTGAACACCGTCTTGTCGTCCGCCAGCAACCGCGCCAACCCACGCATGGCGGTGAGTGCACCGAGGGTGACGATAAACGGCGGCAAGCGCATAAAGGCGATCAACCCGCCGTTGACCAGCCCCAGCAGCAGGCCAAAGCCAATCCCGGCGGCAATCCCGAACATGCCGAACTGCGGCGACATCGACGCCTGCAACGCCACCACAGCGGACGCCGCCAGAATCGCGCCCACCGACAGGTCGATGCCCGCCGTGAGGATCACAAAGGTCATGCCCGCCGCCAGCACCACGTTGACCGAGGCCTGCTGGGTGATGATCGACATGTTCTGCACCGTCAGGAAGTTCTCGCTGGCCAAGGCAAAGCCCACCAGCAGCAGGATCAGCACCGGCAACATGCCGACCGTGCGCATCAGTTCGCGGGCGCGCTCTGCCTTGCCTGTTGTTGCAATCATTGAATCAGCCATGGGCAACCACCTGATCGCCACCGGTGGCGAGGTCAATAATACGTTCCTGGGATATAGCGTGGCCCGAGGCCCCGCCGACTTCGGCCACCAACTGGCCTTCGCGCATGATCAGCACCCGGTCGCAGGTGCCGATGATTTCCGGCAGCTCGCTGGAAATCACCACAATGCCCACGCCGGCCTGGGCCAGTTGATTGATGATGCGGTAAATCTCGGACTTGGAACCAATGTCCACGCCACGGGTAGGTTCGTCGAGGATCAGCACGTGGGGCTTGACCTCCAGCAACCGGGCCAGCAACACCTTCTGCTGGTTGCCGCCGGACAGCGCGCCCACGTTGACCTTGCCCGACGCCACGCGAATCGACAGTGACTTGATGGCAGCATTCGAGCGCTGCGCCGCATGCCCGCGATCGAGTACGCCACCTGCGTGGGCATCCGGCACGCAGGCGCAGACGTTGATGTTGTCGGCCACGCTCATGTCCAGGAACAGCCCCTGGGCCTTGCGGTCTTCGGTGAGGTACACCACACCGGCGCGAATCGCGTCCGCCGGGGTGCGCAGTTGGGTGACGGTCTTGCCCACCACTTCCAGGGTGCCGCTGGTGCGTGGGTCGGCGGCGAAGATCAAGCGCGCCAGTTCCGTACGCCCTGCCCCGACCAGCCCGGCGATGCCCAGCACTTCACCGGCATGCAAGTCGAAACTGCAGTTGCGCACGCGCTTGCCATCGGCCATGTCGCGCACGCGCATCACCACGTTGCCGGGGTTGTACGCAGCGTGTTCCTTTTTATAGAAGCCGGAGAGGTCGCGGCCCACCATCATCTTTACCAGCACCTCGGCCGACAGCGCGTCGCGGGTCAGTTCGCCGATGTACTGGCCGTCGCGCAGCACCGAGACGCGGTCGGACAACTCGTAGATTTCGGCCATGCGGTGGCTGATATAGATGATCGCCAACCCTTGACTGCGCAGTTGCTTGATCAGCGCGAACAGTCGGTCGGTCTCGCGGGACGACAGCGGCGTGGTGGGTTCGTCCATCACCAGAATCTTGGCGTGGGCATGCAAGGCGCGGGCGATTTCCACCAGTTGGCGCTCGGCTATCGACAGGCTGCTGACCTGGGTTGTCGGCGTGAACTCCGCGCCAAGGCGTTGCAGCACTTCGACGCAGCCAGCCTGCATGGCCTTGCGGTCAATGGTCCAGCCTCGGCGCAGTTCACGGCCCAGGTAGATGTTCTCGGCCACGCTCAGGTTCGGGCACAGGCTCAATTCCTGATAGATCACGGCGATGCCGAGGGCTTTGGCGGTGGCGGGGTTATAGGTGGCGATGGCCTGGCCGGCAATGCGGATTTCGCCGCCGGGATGCCTGGTAGGCGCCGGAGAGGATTTTCATCAGCGTCGATTTGCCGGCGCCGTTCTCCCCCATCAAGGCGTGGATTTCGCCGGGGTAGACCTTCAGGCCGACATTTTTGAGCACGCGCAAACCGTTGAAGGTTTTGCTGATGCCCTGCATCTCAAGCAAGGGTTCAAGGCTCATCAATGAGCTCCTGGTTTTATTATTTTTGTGGTTGAGCGAGTCCGACTCTAATTCAGATACATTTGCTTACGCAAGCGCTTGCGCAGGCCTTTTATCGATTAGTGAAACGTTTCATCTCTTCATAAAGCGATAAACATCCAAATGGAGACTCATCGCTCCAAAAGGATACGCTCGGCCATCAAAGCGCCATAATCTCTGCTATTGTCCAAGCACCTCATCTCCTCCTCGTCGCGTTGCCGCGACCTTCTGTGAGCATGCTCTGCGCCCTCGCCTGCCGGCGAAGGCGGGCCTTGACGTTCACGGAACACGCTAACGATGGAAACACCTGGAACCACGCCGCCGCAGTCACGCGCGGAAAAAATCGTCGAGTTCAAACGCCAGAAAAACCTGCTCAAGACCGGTGCCCTGCAAGACGCGATCTTCAACAGTGCTTACTTCTCCAGCATCGCCACCGACGAAAAAGGCGTGATCCAGATCTTCAATGTCGGCGCCGAACGCATGCTCGGTTACGCCGCAGCCGATGTAGTCAACCGCATCACCCCCGCCGATATTTCCGATCCCGCTGAGCTGATCACCCGCGCCGCCGCCCTCAGCCAGGAACTCGACACGCCCATCACGCCTGGCTTCGAGGCGCTGGTGTTCAAAGCCTCGCGAGGCATCGAGGACATCTACGAGCTGACCTACATCCGCCAGGACGGCAGTCGCTTGTCCGCCATGGTTTCGGTGACGGCGTTGCGCAATCGCAATGACACGATCATCGGCTACCTGCTGATCGGCACCGACAACACTGCACGCAAACAGGAAGAAGCCGAGCGCAAAGGCTTTGAGCGCGCCCTGGAAGAAAAGAACCTGGAGCTGGAACACGCCAACCTCATGAAGTCCGAGTTCCTCGCGACCATGTCCCACGAACTGCGCACGCCGCTGAATGCGGTGATCGGTTTTTCCGAGGCGTTGAAGGACGGCCTGGTGGGCGACATGAGCGAGATCCAGCGCGAATACATCTGCGATATTTTCACCAGCGGCCAGCACTTGCTGTCGCTGATCAACGACATCCTCGATTTGTCCAAGGTCGAGGCCGGGATGATGGATCTGGAACTGGAACCGGTGGAACTGGCCGGCCTGTTGGCCAACAGCCTGCTGATCGTGCGCGAAAAGGCCGCCCTGCAGCGCATCCAACTCAAACTCGACAGCCAGGACGACCTGGGCACGCTGGTCCTGGACCTGCGCAAGACCAAGCAGATCGTTTACAACCTGCTGGCCAATGCGGTGAAGTTCAGCGCACACGGCAGCGACGTGACCCTGGCGGTGCGGGAGGTCGGCCGCGCTCAAGTCGGCGAGGTTCCCGGCGATTGGCCGGTGCATGGCTTTGCCCTGCAACCGAGCGTGCACCAGCGATTCCTTCAGCTGAGCGTAAGCGACAGCGGTATCGGCATCGCCCCGGATGATATGGGCAAGCTGTTCAAGGCCTTCAGCCAGATCGACAGCAGTCTGGCGCGCAAATTCGAAGGCACCGGGCTGGGCCTGGCGATGGTCAAGCAACTCACCGACCTACAGGGTGGCAGCGTTGCCGTGGCCAGCCGCGAAGGCCTGGGTGCGCGTTTTGTGGTGTGGCTGCCGCTGCATCGCGGGATCGACACGGCGGAGGCTACATGCCCGAAATCCTGATTGTCGAAGACAACGAAGCCAACATGCGCCTGGCGCGCTTATTGCTGGTCAACGCCGGCCACAGCGTGTTGTGGGCGGCCGATGCAGAGAGCGGCCTGACCATGGCCCGCGAACACCAGCCGGCGCTGATCCTGATGGATATTCAATTGCCAG
>NZ_JADDUM010000399.1 GCF_015163715.1 Pseudomonas cyclaminis | reverse complement strand
GCGCGGGCACCACGATGCCGGAGAACGGCGCCTTGACCTCCCGGCCGTCGAGCAAGGTGCGCAGGGCCTCGTATTTCACCGTGGCGTTGGTCAGTTCCATGTCGGCGATCTGGCGGTATTCGCCCTTGCCTTGGTCGAGGGCCTGTTGCAATTCGCTGCGGGCGGAGGCGAGGTCCAGTTGTTGCTGTTGGGCCTGTTGCTTGAGGTCGTCCAGTTCGTTGCGCGGGATGATGCCGCGCTTGAACAGGTTGTCGCTTTCGGTGAGTTTGCGCTGGGTGTTGCCGGCGGTCATCTCGGTGGTGCGCAGGCTGCGGCGGGCGCGGCTGACGGCGGGGCTGCTGTCCCAGTCCTGCATCTCTTGCACGGTGCGCCGGGCCTTGAGCTGGGCGGAGAGCGCGTCGCGTAATTGCACTTCGAGGGTGGCCGGGTCCATGCGCAGCAGCACTTGACCCGCCTCGACCCGTTGGCCTTGCTCCACCAGGTTGGCCTGCACGTTACCGTCGAACGGCGCGGTGAGGGTGAGGGTGGTGTCAGGCTCGATCTTGCCCACCAGGCCGATCTGGTGCACCAGCGGGTCGGGTTTCACGGCCAGCCATTGCTCGGCGGTGCTGGCGGGATCGGACGCAGGACTGCGCAGGGCCAGCCCGGCACCGACCAGCAACAAGATCACCACAGCGCCCCAGCAGGCGTTTTCGATTAGTAGTCATTGAGGGCGATTTCCCAACTT
>NZ_JADDUM010000398.1 GCF_015163715.1 Pseudomonas cyclaminis | reverse complement strand
CGAGGATGCCGCCGTCGAGGGTCAGTTGTGCAGCGGTGACCAGCTTGCCGTTCTGATTGTTCAGGTGCTGGCGTGCGCTGACGGCCAAGTCGCCAAGGCCGCCCGATTGCACCAGACCGCCGGCGTTGTTCAGGCTGTCGGCGCTGACGCCGAGGGCGCCGCCGCTGGAAAGCGTACCGCCACTGTTGTCGAGGCTGCGTGCGACGGTCATCTGCATACCGGTGCTGCCGGTCTGCACCCACTTGCCGGCGACGTTGGACAGGTCCAGCGCGGTCACGCTGATCTGTGCCGCGCCCACCTGTGCGGCATCGCTGAGCAGGCTCTGATTGGCGTCGGCCGTGAGGGCGCCGCTTGCGGTGACGCGGCTGCGACGCAGGTCGAGGTTGCCGGTGGTGCTGGTCAACTCGACGGTCTGGGCGGACGTCTGGCTGTCACTCAGGTCGACCTGCGCGGCGCTGGCCTTGAGGGTCTGCGCGGCGAGGTTCTGGCCCTTGGCGCTCAGGGTGCCGGCCGAGGTCAGCGTCAGCGAACCACTGCTGCCGAGCTTGCCGGCGCTGTCCACGCCTGCGGCCAATGCGGAACCTGCGTGGCTGCGAATCGCCGAATTAGCGCCGGTGGCGGTCAGCGCGGCATTGCCCTGGGCGGACACGATGCCACGGTTGTCGATGTCGCCAGCGGTGTGCGCGGCCAGGTTGCCCTGGGCGTACAGCGTGCCGTCGTTGTCGATGCCCTTGTCGGCGCGGACGGTCAAGTCGGTGGCGCTGCTGATCTGGCCGTGGTTTTCGATGCGGCCGTCGCTGCCGATCACCACTTCACCGGCACTGGAACCGATCTGCCGGCGTTGCGCACACCGACGCCTGCGCCGTTGCCGACCAGGGTGATCTTGCCGGCGTACATGCCGCCCAACTGCGCCACGTCGATGGCGACGGTGGGTGTGTCGGTCGGCGCCGCGCCGGTGGTACCGGCCTTGATGGTCAAGTCTTTGGACCAGATACCCGCGTTCACCTCGACGGTGCGCGCAATGATTTCGGTGTAGTCGGCACGGCTGGCGTCCATGCCTTCGCCGCCGATGCTGACCTTGCCGCCCGAGACTTGATAGCCGCTGATCAGGCCGTTCTCGAACTGCGCGCGGCCGGTGGTCAGGGTCGCACGGTCGGCGTTGATAAACCCGCAACCGTCACAGGCGATGCCCGACGGGTTGGCAATGACCACCTGCGCCTTGGAGCCGCCCACTTCGACAAACCCGCGCAACTGGCTGGGGTTGCTCGAATTGACCTCGTTGAGAATCACCCGTGCGCTGCCGTTGGCCAGGTTGCGGTTGCCTTCGATCCAGCCGCCCAATTGGGTCTGGCTGTTGGTCACGCCGTTGTTGAGGATCACACCGCGCTTGTCCACGTCAAACTGCGTATAGGTGTTGCGCGACACGCCCGCGCCGCTCGGCCGGGTGATGTCCACCACCGTGGTGCCGTTGCCGGCGGCGCCGATGGTCGGGCGCTGGCCCGCCGGTGCGGAGCCGTCGACCACCACTTGGGCC
>NZ_JADDUM010000397.1 GCF_015163715.1 Pseudomonas cyclaminis | reverse complement strand
GATATCGCGCTTGGGCGGCACTCCAAACAGCCGGCTGTATTCGCGGCTGAACTGCGACGGGCTTTCATAGCCCACTTTGAACGCCGCGCTGGACACATCCTGGTGCTCGTTGAGCATCAACCGGCGCGCCTCGTTCAAGCGCAGCCATTTCTGATACTGCAATGGGCTCATCGCCGTCAGTTGGCGAAAGTGATGATGGAACGTCGCCGCGCTCATCTGCACCCGCGCGGCCAAGTCTTCAACGCGCAATACCGCGTCGTAATTGAGTTTGAGCCAGTCAATCGCCTTGGCGATGCGATACCCCTGCCCGTCCACCGAACAGATCCGGCGCAGTCGATCCGACTGGTCACTCTGCAATAGCCGGTAGTGGATTTCGCGCTGGATCAAGGGCGCGAGGACCGGGATTGCTTCGGGCTCATCGAGCAACGCCACCAGCCGCGCAAATGACGCCAGCATGCCCTCGGTGACAACACCGATGCCGACCCCCTTCAGCGCAGAGCGCTCGCGCTTGGGCGGCAACTC
>NZ_JADDUM010000396.1 GCF_015163715.1 Pseudomonas cyclaminis | reverse complement strand
TTTCGCAGCCATCTGGTATTGCGCAGCGATTGGCCCGGTGTGATCCGTCAGGCGAGTCGCTTCCTGATCCACAGTCTGCTGGGTCTGGGGCGGCAATTTCCGGTAGCGCTGCTCAACAGTTCGCCACTGCGTGATCTGCTGCAGGACAAGCTGCATCTGGCGGGTATCGACGAGGCGATCCGGAACAAACATCTGCATGCGGTTGCGGTCACGGCGTTCGGCTATGAGTCCGGGCAAGCGGTGACCTTTTATCAGGGCGGCGGCACCATCAATGCCTGGCTGCGTCATCGCCGCATTGGCGTACCCACCGCGCTCACGGTAGAACACTTGCTGGCCAGTTCGGCGATCCCGTTATTGTTTGCCCCGGTGAAACTCGACCAGGAGTATTTCGGCGACGGCGCGGTGCGCCAATCAGCACCGATCAGCCCGGCCCTGCACCTGGGCGCCAGCCGCGTGCTGGTGGTGGGCGTCAGCGGCAACCCACGGGGCAATGAGCCGGCGGTGCAACGCAGCTTCACCGGCCAGGAACCGACCCTGGCCCAGATCGGCGGGCATATGCTCAACAGCACGTTCATTGACAGCCTGGAAAGCGACATCGAGTTGCTGGAACGCTTGAATCAATTCAGTCATGCCGCGCCTGGCCTGGCGGCGGTAGAGGTGCTGGTGATTGCGCCGAGCCAGCCGATTGATGAAATTGCGGCGCGGCATCGCCAGGAATTGCCGGCGGCGTTGCGTCTGTTTCTGAGGGGACCGGGAGCGACCAAGACGAGCGGGGCAGGGGTGTTGAGTTACTTGCTGTTCGAGGCGGGGTATTGCAGCGAGTTGATTGAGTTGGGCAGGAAAGATGCGCTGGCCAAGCGCGAAGAAATCACCCGGTTCCTGGGACTTGAATCAATCTAAATGTGGGAGGCCCC
>NZ_JADDUM010000395.1 GCF_015163715.1 Pseudomonas cyclaminis | reverse complement strand
CGCCGAGGCGAAGGCTTGCAGGCGATTGTCGAAGTCGGTGCGGTACAGCGCCCAGGCGGCGTTGAAGGTCGGACGGTTGATGCGATAGCCCACCTCGTAGTTCTTCGCCCGCTCGGCCTCCGGCGGCGGTGCGCTGGGGCTGGCGGCGCGGAAGATATCGTCGGCGCCACGGGGCAGGGCCATGTTTTCCGAGTAGGAAGCAAACACCTGAGTGTCATCGGTGAGGTTGTAGACCAGCCCGGCCTGGGGCAGGAACGCGTCGTTCCATTGGGTAGCGAGGCGCGGCTGGCGGTTGTTGATGTAGTCACCGGCGTTGCGATAGCCCTCGATGCGGTACTTGAGGTTCAGGCTCTTGAAGCCGAACTGCAGGCGCAGGCGATCATCGAGCAGGGTCCAGGTGTCCTTGAGGTGGTACTGCAACGAATTGCGCGTGGAGCTGAAATCCCCTTGCAGGTGCACCGGCTCGTTGAACAGCGGCTCGCCGGCCGGGCTGCCATCGGTCAGGTTGTAGCGGCCTTGCTGGCGGTTGAACACATCGGTCTCGGCCCACAGCCCGGTGTCGATCTGGTGTTGACCGACCTCCCATTGCAGCCCGGTACGCCCACCGAACCGATGGCCGCTGAGGGACGACAGCCCGTATTGCACGCCCTTGGGCGCGAACAGACCGTCCACGTTGCC
>NZ_JADDUM010000394.1 GCF_015163715.1 Pseudomonas cyclaminis | reverse complement strand
ACATGATGCTGCACCTGATCAGCCGCGACCACGGCCGTGAACTGTCGGCCGCCATCTCCGAGATGTTTGTGTACGAGCGCATCCGCAACGAACAGGATCACCAGCGTGTGCCGCTCAAGCACATGCTTGGCACCAACCAGCCGAAGCTGCAGGAAATCGTGGCGCTGATGGAAGCCAATCTGGAAGAGCCGATCGACCTGGACGAGCTGGCGGTGTACGTCGCCGTGTCGCGGCGCCAGTTGGAGCGCTTGTTCCAGAAATACCTGCATTGCTCGCCGTCGCGCTACTACCTCAAGCTGCGTTTGATTCGTGCGCGACAGCTGCTCAAGCAAACGCCGATGTCGATCATCGAAGTGGCATCGGTGTGCGGGTTTGTCTCCACGCCGCACTTCTCCAAGTGCTACCGCGAATACTTCGGCATCCCGCCACGGGATGAGCGCGTGGGTTCCAACACCACCCAGCAGGTGGCGATGATGCCAATTCCGCAGGCGCTGGTATTGGCACCGTTGGCGGGGCCGATGTCGGCGTTGAGTCAGGCGCGCAATGAGTCGACTTTTGCCAGTGTGAGGCTCTAGACCG
>NZ_JADDUM010000393.1 GCF_015163715.1 Pseudomonas cyclaminis | reverse complement strand
GTTCGGCGACCATCAGCTGAGCTATCGCCAGCTCAACCAGCGCGCCAACCAACTCGCCCACAAACTGATGGAACTGGGTGTCGGCCCGGATGCACTGGTGGGCATTGCCACCGAGCGCAGCCTGGAGATGGTCATCGGCCTGCTCGCCGTGCTCAAGGCCGGCGGCGCCTATGTGCCGCTGGACCCGGAATACCCGCAAGACCGCCTGAGCTACATGATCGAAGACAGCGGCATTGGCCTGCTGCTGACCCAGCAGCACTTGCTCACGCAGTTGCCGATCCCGGCCGCGCTGCCGGTGCTGGCCCTCGATCAACTGGACGTCAACGGCTATGCCGACACCAACCCGCACGTCGCCGTTGATGGCGAAAACCTCGCCTACGTCATCTACACCTCAGGTTCCACCGGCAAGCCCAAAGGCGCCGGCAACCGGCATGCGGCCCTGACCAACCGGCTGTGCTGGATGCAGCAGGCCTACGCCTTGACCGCCGACGACACCGTGCTGCAAAAGACCCCGTTCAGCTTCGACGTGTCGGTGTGGGAGTTCTTCTGGCCGCTGATGACCGGCGCCCGTTTGGCCGTTGCCGGGCCTGGCGACCATCGCGATCCGGCCATTTTGGTCAGCCTGATTCAGCGATACCAGGTCACGACCCTGCACTTCGTGCCGTCGATGCTGCAGGTGTTCCTGCTGGATGAATCCGTCGCCCAGTGCACCCACCTGACACGCATCGTGTGCAGCGGCGAAGCCTTGCCCGTGGA
>NZ_JADDUM010000392.1 GCF_015163715.1 Pseudomonas cyclaminis | reverse complement strand
CAGGCACTGGCCGTCGTGCAAGCGGTAATGCTGCTTATAGATCGGCGCAGCCACCACCAAATCGCCCTTGATACTGCCTACCAACCCACGACCAATCACATTCGCTCCCGACTCCGGGTCATGGTTGTCGATGGCGAACAGCGTCTGTTCCTGCGCGCCCGGCAGATAGAACAGCGCCACTTGCGCGCCGTCCAGCCACACCACCACGCCGGAATGGCGCACCAGGTCTGTCTCGTTGCACACGCGTTTCCAGGTGGACTGGCTCATCAGGCAAGCTCCTCGATGACAGGAATCAGGTTGAGTTCGGCGGCCATGATCGGCCGGCGCTGGCCGCGCTCCTGGACAAAGTGGATGTCCGGATCGGGGCGTTTGTCGTTGACGAAGGTGCGGAAGCGCTTGAGTTTTTCTGGGTCTTTAAGGGCGTTGGCCCATTCGCATTCGTAGCGATCGACCACCAGCTGCATTTGCGCTTCCAACTCGGCGCCCAGGCCCAGGCTGTCGTGCAGGATCACGTCCT
>NZ_JADDUM010000391.1 GCF_015163715.1 Pseudomonas cyclaminis | reverse complement strand
CCGGTGCGCCTTCCACCAGCGTCGCCCAAGGAAGGCCATGCTCATCCACTACGCCGAGCAGCAGGTACGGCAACAAGGGATAAAAGTCCCGATGCTGCTCCGGCAAATGATCGCGAATCACTTTGGGGCCAACCACGGCCATGCGTTCGGCCACGCCGGCGCTTTCCTGCATCTGCCGTTCACCGGCATGCCAGGGGGACTGTTCGATAGGGTTCATGGCGATCACCTCCAATGGGATGTGTCGATGCTGCGCGCTGCACAGCAGAGAGAGAATACCCACACCAGGCAATCCACTGTTACGCCAGCTGAAATGCCGGATGACCACGCAACGCCGCCACACAATGGTCGACAAAACTGCGCACGCGCATCGGGGCATTGCGGCCCTCGCGATACACCACGTTGACCGGCAGCGGCGGCCCTTCATAGGCCGGCAGGATCCGGCGCAATTGCCCACTGCTCAACGGCTCGTGCAAGGGATAGCTCAAGCAACGCATCACACCCGCGCC
>NZ_JADDUM010000390.1 GCF_015163715.1 Pseudomonas cyclaminis | reverse complement strand
TGTGATCACTGTGCCTTCCAGCACCAGCGCACGGGCAGGTTCAAGGCCGCTCCCACCTTGATCACCACTTCAAAGGAGAACAACGTGCGTTGGCCTGGTACTTGTACGGTGTAGTAAAGCCTGCCCGTGCCGTTCAAATTGGCGATCACGTAAAGCCGTGGGATGGTGAAAGGCAGGTCCTGGCCGAACCAGTTATTGTCGATCAAGAATGCGTCGGGCGGAGCACTGCCGCCAGGGGCGCTGCCTTCGAAATGCAGGGTAACCGTGGCGCCGAGCACAAACGCAGCGTGGCGGGTGACGGTGACATTCAGATTGCCGCGCTGGGTGTCCGGATCGAACACGTAGTCCGGTGGCAGCGCCTGGCGTGGCACGGGAGCCGGCAGTGAGGCCTGAAAGCCGCCGACATCAAGGGTTAGCGATTTTGACGGTGGTCGTTCCGCCCCACCTTTGACGCGGTAGTACAGCCGGATACGTCCGCCTTCCAACTGGGCAATGTCGCCGTTGGGGCCGTTGGGCAACTCAAAGTAAATATCGCCGTTGCCGGCGCGGTCACTGTACTCGGCGTAGTAAGGGCGCCCGTTGGCATAGGTGCCTTCCAGCACCAGGATGATGCGATCATTGGGGTCCTGCCCGGCGTAGGCCAAGATATGCACGAACACCGGATCAATTGTTGGCGGCAGTACCCCGCCGTTAGCATCGGGCACGAGTGGCGCGGGCAAACCGGTGTCGACGGGGGCGCCGGTGATATTGACCCGTGTGCTCTCGGAGTTGCGAGGCAGTACACCGGCCCGAAGGCGCTGATAAGTGATCTGGACCCGGCCGCGGACCAAAGGCTGGATATCGGCGTTGGGCCACTTGATATTGGCGAACAACACCGTGGGGGAGGTGATGGGGAAATCGTAGAAGCTGATGATGCGTACATTGTCCTGTGTCAGCCCATAGACCCGCACGCGGATGGTGTCATTGACCAGGTAGCCCATGCCGCG
>NZ_JADDUM010000039.1 GCF_015163715.1 Pseudomonas cyclaminis | reverse complement strand
CTCGCTTGCGCTCGGCAGCTGCTACGGCCCAAAACTTGGGGGTTGCCCGGTGAGCGTCAAGACGGTATCTACGGCCCGGAGCTTGCGGTTGCCCACCAGGCGCTGTTCACCCCTGTCGATACGGCAGCGCTGCCCTTGCCTCTTCGGCGTACGCCAGGATCCCCACCCGTTCACGTTCCAGGAAGTCCTCCACGGCATTCTTCAGTCCCGGATGGCGCAAGTAGTGCCAGGAATGGGTGATCACCGGCTCAAACCCGCGAATCAATTTATGCTCGCCCTGGGCGCCGGCGTCGAAGCGTTGCAGGCCTTGGGCGATGGCGTAGTCCATGCCCTGGTAGAAACAGGTTTCGAAATGCAGGCGGTCGAATTCCGCCAGGCAACCCCAGTAGCGGCCGTAGAAACTGTCACCACCGATCAGGCTGAACGCCATGGCCACCGGCCGCGTGCCTTGCTTGGCCAGCACCACGCGGATCGCCTCAGGCATGCGTTCGGCCAGCAGGCTGAAAAACGCGCGGGTCAGGTAGGGTGATTGGCGGCGTACCGCGTAGGTGTTGGCGTAGCACGCGTAGACGAAATCCCACTGCGCTTCGCTCAGTTCATGGCCTTGCAGCCACTCGAAATCGATGCCCTGCCCCGCCACTTGCTCACGCTCCTTGCGCATCTGCTTGCGCTTGCGTGAACTCAGGGCGTCGAGGAAGTCCTGGAAATCGCGGTAGCCACGGTTCTGCCAATGAAACTGGCAGCCCAGCCGTTGCATCCAGCCCGGTTGCCGGGCCAAGGCCTCATCGGCCAAGGCGTCGGTGAAGTTGATATGCGCACTGGAAAGCCCTTCTATTTCCAGGTAGCCCGGCAGGCTGTTGAGCAATTCAAAACCATCTTCGGCATTGGCCGCCAACAGGCGCGGGCCACTGACCGGGCTGAACGGTACGGCCGTCAGCAACTTGGGGTAATACTCGATACCCGCCCGCTCGCAGGCATCGGCCCAACCATGATCGAACACGTACTCGCCGTAGGAATGCCACTTGCGATAACCGGGCAGTGCCGCCACCAGCCGATCACCTTCCCAGTGCAGCAAATGCTCAGGCTGCCAGCCCGAGTGCGGGCCAACGCTGCCGCTGTCCTCCAGCGCGCTCAGGAACGCGTGCCGCACGAACGGTTGGGCCTGCGGCACCAAGGCGTCCCAGGTCTGCGGGGCTATTTCGGACAAGCTTTGCAGGCGTTGCAGCGGCATCGGCATCCTCACTACGTCAGGGCGTAAAAGCCTCGCGAGTATCGCTTATCGCCGCCCCCAGCACACCCTCAAATCGCCGGACAAGGCTCTAAACCAATAGTTCCGATGCCCACGCATTTGTCACGCAGATGACATCACTTAGCCACTGTTGCGTCATAAACCACCGCGATACTGACGCCTGTTTTTAGAGCGTCTGGTTCTACCAGGCGGCTATTTTTCCGTCCGTCATCGGTCGGTCGTGTCCTGGATGGTTTGCCATCCCTCCTCACTTTCGGAGATTGATATGCGTCTTGCTTCCACTAAAACTGCGGCGGCCCTGTGCGGCGGCCTGTTACTGGCCCTGAGCGTTCCGGCCAGCGCTGCAGTCGACGCTAAATTGCTCGACATGCTCAAGGCCAACGGCCAGATCACCGCTTCGCAGTACACCGAACTGCAGAACGAGTTGGCCAAAGACCAGAAAGAACAGCAGATCGCCCGGCAAGCTCAACAAGAGACCAACGAACAGATCGCGGCCACCGCGAAGAAAACCAACGAGCTGAGCAGCTTCGACCAGAAGCTGGCGTGGGCCGCCAAGACTCAGTTCAAGGGTGATGTACGTTTCCGCCATGAGACCGTCAAGATTGATGGCACCCCTAACAATGGCGGCAAGGACAAGGACCGTGAGCGCATCCGTGCGCGTCTGGGCGCCTACACCGAAATCAACCCACAAGTGGACACCGGTATCCGTATTGCGACCGGCAGCAGCGATGACGCCCGCTCCACCAACCAGGACCTGGATGGCTACTTCAACAAGAAGTCGATCTGGCTGGACCTGGGCTACATCGACTACCACCCGGACCAGATCAAAAACCTGCACGTGATCGGCGGCAAGATGCTGCAACCGTGGGTAAGCATGGGCGACGTGATCTGGGATAGCGATATCAACCCGGAAGGCCTGGCCCTGACCTACAAATACCCACTGGGTAGCAGCGCCGAGCTGTTCGGCAGCCTGGGTAACTACAACCTCAAAGACAACGTCAATGGCGACGGCGTGCAATTTCGCAATGACCTGCGCATGACCGCCGGCCAGTTGGGCTCACGTTTCGCCCTGACCGACAACCTGAAGCTGACCCTGGGCGGCAGTGTGTATGCGTTCCAGAACGACGAAGACAGCCGCTGCCCGACCGCCGGCTCCACCGCTTGCCTGACCCCTGCCGAAACGGTCGCCAACACCACCGCAGGCAATGCCAGCGAGTACCGTCTGTACGAAGGCTTCAGCCAAGTGGATATCGGCGGCCTGGCCGTACCGCTATCGTTCTACGGCCAGTACGTGCAAAACACAAAAGCCACGGATAAAGACCAGGACACCGCCTGGCTGCTGGGTGCCAAGTCCAAGGTATTTGGCCTGAACCTGGACTACAACTACCGCGACGTACAGCGCTACGCAGTGGTTGGCGCCCTTACCGACTCGGACTTCGCCGGCGGCTTCACCGGTGCACGGGGTCACAAGTTCAAGGTCGGTTACGACATCGACAAGAACTTCGCCATCGGCGCGACGTACTTCCTGACCAAGGCGGATTACGCCAGCGTCGCGGGTTACCGCGATGCCAATGCCAATACCCTGCAGTTGGACGCAGAAGCCAAGTTCTAAGAAAGCAGCTGTAAGCGGCAAGTGGTGAGCTTCAAGTAGAAGCGCATCACTTGCCGCTTTTTACTTGAAGCTAGCAGCTCGTGACTCGCAACTGCCTCACTCCCCCTTGAGCCGCTCGGCAGCCAGCCGCTGCGCCAGGGCATCCACATCCTTCACCGGCTCATCCGGCATGATCTTCAGCGTCGCCTGCATCAGGCGCATCTGACGGATAAACCGGCGGCAGTTCGGGCAGAACATCAAGTGATGACGCACCAGCAGGCGCTCGCGAAAGGTCAATTGCCCATCGAGATAGTCACTGGAACGTGCCACTTGTTCTTTACAGGTCAACATTCGCCCGTTTCCTCAAAATGCTCCACCGTGGCGAAGACTTTAAGCCGCGCTCGATGCAACAGCACACGGACATTGGAGAGAGAGAGTGTCAGGAGATTACAAATCTCCTCCAACTCCAGGCCCTGGCGTTCACGCAGCACCAGCACGCTGCTTTGCAACTCCGACAAACTCAGCAACGTATGCTCCAGGCATTTGCGCAGCTCATCCTCGGTCAGCAAGGCTTCCGGGGTGTCCTGATGCCAGGCAAACGGGGCGACCGCCCAGTGGCCGTCGTCGGGGGTAAAGCGGTCATCACCGATGGTGCCGTGGGGCGAAGGCAGATCGTCGAGCAACACCTCGCGACGATTTTGCTTGTAGCGCCCCTTGGCGGCGTTGGCGGTGATGGTCAGCAGCCAGGTCTTGAGGCTGGAGCGCCCTTCAAACCTGGCGACGTTGCGGACCACCGACAGCCAGGCGTCCTGCACCACCTCATCGGCATGGCGCTGGCCGACGATCGCATAGGCCACCGCACGCATGGCGCTCTGGTAGGTGGTGACCAATTCCTTATAGGCCTGCTGCTCGCCCTTGAGCAGCCGTTCAAGCAGGTGCGTGTCGTCCGCTGCTGCCATTTAGACCTCGATTGTCTTAGCGCTTGCGCAGGATCACGCTACCGATCGAATAGCCTGCGCCAAACGAACTGAGTACCGCGACGGAACCCTTGGGCAGATCATCCTGGTACGTGTGGAATGCAATCACCGAACCCGCGGAGCTGGTATTGGCGTAAGTATCGAGGATCACCGGGGCTTCTTCCACCGTGGCTTCGCGGCCGAGCAGTTTCTTCACAATCAGGTGGTTCATGCTCAGGTTGGCCTGGTGCAGCCAGAAGCGTTTCACATCGGCCACGTTCAAGTGGTTTTCTTCCAGGTGCACGCCGATCAGCTCGGCTACCATCGGGCACACGTCGCGAAAGACTTTGCGGCCTTCCTGCACGAACAGTTTGTCGGGGGCGCCAATGCCCTCTTCTGCTGCACGGTTGAGGAAGCCGAAGTTGTTGCGGATGGTGTTGGAGAACTTGGTCAACAGCTTGGTGCTTACCACGTCGAACTGGTGCTCGGACGTTGCCAGGTCGGCACGCTCCAGCACCACAGCAGTAGCGGCATCACCGAAGATGAAGTGACTGTCGCGGTCGCGGAAGTTCAGGTGGCCGGTGCAGACTTCCGGGTTGACCATCAGGATCGCCCGGGCCTGGCCCAGTTGGATGCTGTTGGCGGCGTTCTGGATGCCGAAGGTGGCTGAAGAGCACGCCACGTTCATGTCGAAACCAAACCCGGCGATACCGAGGGCTTCCTGGACTTCGATGGCGATGGCCGGGTAGGCGCGCTGCAGGTTGGAGCACGCGACGATCACGCCGTCGATGTCGGCGGCGGTCCTGCCGGCGCGCTTCAAGGCTTGTTCAGCGGCGCCGACGGCCATCTGGCAGAGCACCGACCATTCGTCGTTGCTGCGCTCAGGCAGGCGTGGGGCCATGCGCTGCGGGTCCAGAATGCCGTCTTTGTCCATCACGAAGCGGCTCTTGATGCCGGAGGCCTTTTCGATAAAGGCCGCGCTGGACTCAGTCAGCGCCTGCACCTCGCCGCGCTCGATGGCAGCGGCGTTGTCAGCATTGAACTGCTGCACGTAGGTATTGAAAGACTGCACCAGCTCTTCGTTGGAGATGCTGTTGGCAGGGGTGTAAAGGCCAGTGCCGCTGATGACGACGTTATGCACGGTCGTTCCTCTAAATCTGTCAGGCAGAAGATATTGGTACCGTCGTACCAAACTTTAAGTAGTTTTATTCCGCCCAGCGGACATCAAACTGGCATCGCTTTATTCCATCGCGCCGCAGTACTTCACGACGATCCCGGCATTTATGGGCGCGAAGTTTGCCACAAAGCCGGGGATTTGGCGTCACTTCCCAGATAAACGCCGTTTAAATGTGAGACCGGGATCAGGCCTCGACCAGCGTCCACTGCTTGCTCAAGCGCTTGTCGGAAATCGGCACCTTGGTGCCCAACTGCTGGGCAAACAACGACACCCGATACTCCTCCAGCCACCAGCGATAGAGCTCCAGTTGAGGATCGCGCTTGCCTTCCTGGGCGTGTTTGTTCAGGCGGTTCTGGTACTGCGCCCACAGCCCACTGAGTTCGCTGCTCCACACCCGGTCTTTTTGCACCTGGCTCGGCAGTTTTTCAAGACGCAACTCGATGGCCTTGAGGTAACGCGGCAGTTCCTTGAACCACTGCGCCGGGGTTTCCCGCACAAAACCCGGATACACCAGGTTACTCAGTTGCTGCTTGATGTCATTCAAGGCCACGGCCTGGGCCAGGTCGATCTTGCCTTTGAAGCGCTTTTGCAAGCCGTGCCAGAGCTTCAGCACGTCCAAGGTCAAGCGCGCCTGGCGCTCGGCGTGCTCGGTCCAACTGCTGCGCTTGCGTTCGGCCAAGGCGGCCAAGCCCGCGCCATCACGCGGCAGGCTGGCTTCACCTTCCAGCACGCAGGTGTCGAGGCTGGCCAGCAGGATGTCTTCCACCAAGGCGTCGATGCGCCCCAATTCGCGGTACATCAGCCCCAACTCGGTAAGACCGGGTAACTTGCCGCGCAGGAATTTTGCCGGTTCCGCCAGTTGCTGCATCAGCAGGCGCTGCAAGGCGCGGCGATGCTGGAACTCAGCCTCGGCGGCGGTGGAGAAACGGCCTTCCTTGACCGTACCGTTTTCTTCCACCAGCGCCGGATACACCGTCATCGACAGCCGGCGATCTTCTGTTGGGTCTTCTCGGCCACGGCGGCGAACACCTTGGCTTCCACCGGCTGCTGGCTTTTCGCTGTTTGCGGCACGGCCAACGCAGCCTGGCTGGCTTCGGCAAAACGTGCGGTCAGCTCGGCCAGGTCGCGACCTTCGCCGAGGAACTTGCCTTGGCCGTCGACCACTTCCAGGTTCATCTTCAGGTGGTTCTCCACCTGTTGCGCGGACTCGGCCCACGCCTCATCGCTGACCCGCGCGCCCGTCATGCGCAACAGTTCGCGCCCCAGCGCCTGGGGCAGCGAGCCCTGGCCAAATTCGATGCGTTGCAGCGCGGCCTTGACGAAGTCCGGCACCGGCACGAAGTTCTTGCGCAGCGCCTTCGGCAGGTTGCGCACCAGGGCGATGCACTTGGCTTCGATCACCCCCGGCACCAGCCACTCCAGGCGCTCCGGCGGCAAGGCCGGCAGCAGCGGCGCGGGTACGCGCAGGGTCACGCCATCACGCGGGTGGTTGGGTTCGAAGTGGTAACTCAGGGCCAGTTCCAGGTCACCCAGGTGCAGGGTGTCCGGGTAATGGGCGGCAGTGACTTCACTGGCCTCGCGGGCGAGCACGTCTTCTTCGCGCATGATCAGCAGCTGCGGGTCTTTCTGGCTGTTGATCTTGTACCAGCTGTCGAAGGTCGCGGTCTGGTGGATCTCCGCTGGCAGGCGTGCGTCGTAAAAAGCGTACAGCGTTTCTTCGTCGGCCAGGATGTCGCGACGGCGCGCCTTGGCCTCCAGTTCGTCGAGTTGTTCCAGCAGTTGCTGGTTGGCCGTGAGGCACTTGGCCCGGGACTGAATCTCACCGCGCACCAGGCCCTCGCGGATAAACAGCTCGCGGGACACCACCGGGTCAATCGGCCCGTAATGCACCGGCCGGCGCCCGACCACAATCAGCCCGAACAGGGTGATCTGCTCAAACGCCACCACTTGGCCGCGCTTTTTCTCCCAGTGCGGTTCGAAGTGGTTTTTCTTGATCAAGTGCCCGGCCAGCGGCTCGATCCAATCAGCGTCGATCTTGGCGACCATGCGCGCATACAGCTTGGTGGTTTCCACCAGCTCGGCCGTCATCAGCCATTGCGGACGCTTCTTGCCGATGCCAGATGACGGATGAATCCAGAAACGCCGCTGGCGCGCACCCAGGTAATCGCCGTCTTCGGTCTTCTGGCCGATCTGGCTGAGCAGGCCGGAAAGCACCGCTTTGTGCAGTTTCGGGAAATCCGCCGGCTCTTTGTTGATGGTCAACTGCATGTCGCGACAGATCAGGCTCAACTGGCGATGGGAATCGCGCCACTCGCGCAGGCGCAGGTAGTTAAGGAAGTTCTTGCGGCACCAGTTGCGCAGCGGGCTGGCGGTCAGTTCCTGGCGCTGCTCTTCAAAGCCACGCCACAGATTGACCAGCCCGGCGAAGTCCGAGTCCGGATCTTTCCACTGGGCATGGGCCTGGTCGGCGGCCTGTTGGCGCTCCGGCGGACGCTCACGCGGGTCTTGGATCGACATGGCGCTGGCGACGATCAGCACTTCCTGCAAGCTGCCAAGTTTGGCGGCCTCCAGCAACATGCGGCCCATGCGCGGGTCCACCGGCAGACGCGCCAACTGGCGGCCCAAGGGCGTCAGTTGACTGTTGCGGTCCACGGCCGACAGCTCTTGCAGCAGATTGAAGCCGTCGCTGATCGCCTTGCCGTCCGGCGGCTCGATAAACGGGAAGTCGGTGATTTCACCCAGGCGCAGGTGCAGCATCTGCAGGATCACGGCGGCGAGGTTGGTGCGCAGGATCTCCGGGTCGGTAAACTCCGGGCGCCCGATAAAGTCCTCTTCGCTGAACAGCCGGATGCAAATGCCCGGCTCAACCCGCCCGCACCGGCCTTTACGCTGGTTGGCACTGGCCTGGGAAATGGCCTCGATCGGCAGGCGCTGCACCTTGGCGCGGTAGCTGTAGCGGCTGATGCGCGCGGTGCCGCTGTCGATCACATAACGAATACCCGGCACGGTCAGCGAGGTTTCCGCGACGTTGGTCGCCAGCACCACGCGCCGGCCCGGGTGGGACTGGAAAATCCGTTGTTGCTCGGCCGGTGACAGGCGGGCGTATAGCGGCAGGATTTCGGTGTGCTTGAGCTGGGCCTTGCGCAGCATCTCGGCGGCGTCGCGAATTTCGCGCTCGCCGGGCAAAAACACCAGCACATCGCCGGGGCTGCGTCGCTCGCTGCGCTCGTAGGCCGCGATTTCATCGAGGGTGGCGAGGATCGCCTGGTCGACGGTCAGGTCGTCCTCGACGCGGTTGCCCTCTTCGTCCTGCTCCAGGGTCAGCGGGCGGTACCAAGTGTCCACCGGGAACGTGCGGCCCGAGACCTCGACAATCGGCGCATCGTCGAAGTGCTTGGAAAAGCGCTCCAGGTCGATGGTCGCCGAGGTGATGATGACTTTGAGGTCGGGGCGACGTGGCAGCAGGGTTTTCAGGTAACCGAGCAGGAAGTCGATGTTCAGGCTGCGTTCGTGGGCTTCGTCGACGATGATCGTGTCGTAGCGTTCCAGGTAACGGTCGTTCTGGGTTTCCGCCAGCAGGATGCCGTCGGTCATCAGCTTGATCAGGGTGTTGGAATCGCTTTGGTCTTCAAACCGCACCTGATAGCCGACCAACGCGCCCAAAGGCGTGGCCAGTTCTTCGGCAACCCGACTGGCCACGCTGCGCGCCGCGATACGGCGTGGCTGGGTGTGGCCGATCAATCCGTACTGGCCGCGCCCGATTTCCAGGCAGATCTTGGGCAACTGGGTGGTTTTGCCCGAGCCGGTTTCGCCGGCAATGATCAGTACCTGATGCTTGTTCAGCGCGTCTTTGATCTCGTCGCGCTTGGCGGCAATCGGCAGGCTGTCGTCGTAGCGAATCACCGGCAGGCTGGCGCGCCGAGCGGTGACCTGGGCGCAGGACGCCTGCATGCGCGTGACCCACTGCGCCAGTTTTTCCTCGTCGGGCTTTTTGCGCAGCTCAAGCAACTGCCGCCGCAAGCGGTGGCGGTCGGCGAGCATGGCGTGATCGAGGTTCTTGAGCAGTTGGTCGATAGCGGGCGCTTGGTCAGTCATCAGGGCGGCAAGGGTCTTTTGGGTGAGGCAGGTGAGGCCTGCGCAGCGTAAGTCATCAGAGAGGACGGGGATTGTCGCAGATTTCCACACGTCTGGAGACGGTCAGTCATTCATGACAGCGCTGACCTACCGCCGAAGACGATATTTACTACAACAATGGGTGGATCATTCTGCCTTTATAGCAGCAGAAGTCCGATGGGAGGGAGAGCGTGTGAACGGTTCAATGAGACGTCCAGACACATCTGGCCAACCTCCATCTTTTAACGTGAACCGGAGCTTCCATGCAGATCAGGCCGTCCACGACGCAGTCGCCCAACCCACCCTCTTACGCTGAAGCAACGAACCCTCGGAACCCGCCGCCCTATGAGCACCCTCCGAGCTACGCACAAGCAACAGGCTCCCAGCCGTCGACCAGTAACAGCCGTACTCCCTCCGAGCGGGCCACCAGCCTGACGGCAAATCGAGTCCAAAACAGCGCGCCAAGCGCGCAGGCAATGCGCGGAATGGGCTTCATGGGCAGTTTGTAAAAGGCTGTCTGCGCAGAGACGTTTGCGACAAGGTCGTGAGGCTTCGCTTCACGGTTTAAAACCCAACGTCCGATTCGCCTGACGCAACGTGCAGGTTTCCACATGTATCCAGGCACACCTGACAATCAATCTACAGTTCCTTGAACGCGGAGATTTTATGCCTATCGATTCCAGCACCTCCACACCTCGCCTGCCGAGCTACGAAGAGTCCATGCGGGCCCAGCCGCGCGCCTCGGAAACACTGCCACCGCCGCGCTATGAGTTCCCGCCATCCTATACGGAACGAGCAGGCACGACGCAAAACAACCAGCCTGACAGCCAATCGAATCGCGAGCTTCCACTCTACGAGCGACGCTAATCGAGGAAGGAGCTTTATGAGCAACCCATAACCGGTTCACTGAGCTTGCTGTTGGTTCCATTCGCCCCTTCCATGGGGACCGCCAGCTTAAATTTGAATCGCTATTTATATATCGATATTACTACTCGGAGTTTTTATGCCTATAGATCGTATGTCTTCTTCTCGCGTGGGTGGTTATGGTCATTCCTTTGCGGAAAAGCACCAACGCACTCCCGAACAAGCACCACAGGGTGCATCGGCTTCTTCTAACTCATGGAAAACAATCGAGACCCTTAAAAAGCTTCCCACAGACTTCCCTACGTCTACCATCAAGCAAAGTTTCCTGGATAGGCCTATAGGCTTGTTACAAAGAAAAATAGAACTGGAAAGCAAGGGCGGCTCGACCAAAAATATCGATCAATCCTATAAAGATTCCATGAATAAATTGTACGACGCAACTTCGAGCGCGCAGAGCAAGGCCCCCAACGAGACAGACAGGAACCGAGCGAGCAATTGGAGTGACGTTATCATAGGAACCAACAAAGACACGCCCTACATGAGTAAGCGGTAAACCAACGTCGACCAGTACTTGCATCAACGTGTAAATGACCGCCCTTTAAACTACTGATTCACGATGAGTTAGCGTTTCAAGAAACTCCGCCCCACCTGCGCCGGTAAGACAATACATCGATGAACTTACCGGCGCGGATCACACCCTGCCGAACTTTCAAGTATGCGCGGTTGTATAACTCACCCTGTATTTCCCGAGCGGCCCGCGCCAACCGATTATTCCCTTGACTCCAAGGTTTTCTTATACCGATTGACTATCCCTACTGAGCAATGCGACAGCTCGGGACCTGCGCGACTCCAACTGCTCGCCCTTTATGAGTCACTGCGCTCCTTGCGCCGATACGGAAACACATCAATCACCTTCCCCTCCCGAATCGCCTCTTGCAGTCCCTTCCAATAGTCGGCGTTGTACAACTCACCGTGCAGTTCATCAAACAACCTGCGCTGGCCGGCATCGGCAAACAGGAACGGCGGGAATTCCTCCGGGAATACGTCCAGCGGACCGATGGAGTACCAGGGCTCGGAGGCCATTTCATCTTCGGGCGTGCGCGGCTCGGGGATGTGGCGAAAATTGGCCTCGGTGAGAAAGCAGATTTCGTCGTAGTCGTAAAACACCACGCGACCATGACGGGTAACACCGAAGTTCTTCAGCAGCATGTCGCCGGGAAAGATATTCGCCGCCGCCAGTTGTTTGATCGCCAGTCCATAGTCTTCCAGGGCTTCGCGCACCTGGGCCGGGTTGGCGTTTTCCAGGTAGAGGTTGAGCGGAGTCATGCGCCGTTCGGTCCAGCAGTGGCGAATGAGCACCGTGTCGCCTTCCACTTCGACCGTGCCGGCGGCCACTTCCAGTAACTCGGCCAGGCACTCGGGCTCGAACTTGCTCAAGGGGAAGCGGAAGTCGGCGAACTCCTGGGTATCGGCCATGCGCCCGACGCGGTCGACGCTTTTAACCAGGCGGTATTTCTCGATCACCGTGGCGCGGTTGACGTTTTTCGACGGCGAGAAGCGGTCCTTGATGATCTTGAACACGGTGTTGAAGCCCGGCAGGGTAAACACGCTCATGACCATGCCGCGCACGCCGGGGGCCATGATGAACTGGTCGTCGGTGGTGGTCAGGTGATTGATCAGCGCACGGTAGAACTCCGACTTACCGTGCTTATAGAAGCCGATGGAGGTGTAGAGCTCGGCGATATGCTTGCCCGGCAGGATGCGCTTGAGAAAACCGATGAATTCCGCCGGCACTGGCACGTCGACCATGAAGTAGGAACGGGTAAACGAAAAGATGATCGACACCTCGGCTTCGTCGGTGATCAGCGCATCGATCTGGATGCCCTGCCCTTCGCGGTGCAGCAATGGGATCACCAGGGGCCATTGTTCGTCACGGGTATAGAGGCGCCCTACCAGATAGGCGCCTTTGTTGCGGTAGAGCACCGAGGAAAACAGCTCGACCTTGAGGTCCGGGTCCTTGCAGACCCAGTCGGGCAGGTTTTCCCGCAGTTGCGCTTCGAGGCGCTGCAGGTCGGCGTTCAGGTCGGCATAGGGCTCGCTGAAACGGTAGTCGGCAAACATCTGCGCGAGCATCTCACCGATGTTGCCGGCGGGCAGGTAGATGCGGGTCTGCGCGGCCCGCGCCTTACGCAGGCTTGGTCGGGTGGTGTGGATAAACATGCAGCCGTCGCTGATCAGGTCGTGGCTGAACAGGCCGCAGAAGATCGAGTTGTACCAGGTCTCGGACAGCTCATCATCGAAACGCAGGTCGATCAGGCTGATGTAGGCGCTTTTCACCAAAGGCCACAGGTCGATATCCAATAAGTCCACGTCATCAAAGCGGGCGTGCAGGCCCGTGATCACCTCAAACACCTTCTCTTCATAGAGGTTGATCCGCGCCGCCGAGGCGGCCTGGCCTTGTTGCCATTGGGCCTTCTCGAACCGCTCGCGGGCGCCATCGGTGATCTGGCGAAAGTGCTCACGGTAATCGTCGAAGCCGTCGAGGATCGTGCGGGCAATCGCGAGGGCGGGCGTGGGTTGCGACATGCGGGAAACCTCGAGCGGGCATCGGGAAGCCTTGAGCTTAGCCAGTGTACGTAAGCAGGAGAAGGGTGATTTTTTGCGCAGCGTTGTACCCCTTCGCTGACTTTGTACATTTGTTTTCAATTTATTTAATTCGACCATACGGTCAATAAAAACACTGTGTTGTCGCCTTGCGTTCGCCCAATAGCCGCTAACGGCGGGGCTTGGCACCCCGGCAGCAAAAATAGCAGGCCCGATTCCATTCCTGATTCCGCCCCAAGGATTGGATCCAACTAAGGGAAACCCCGATTACCACAGTGATAGCACTTTGATATATAGCGCGCCCTCTCCCACCCTAACAAGGTCAAAAGACCGATCCGGGAGCAGGTTCTAATTGCCCAAGGAGCGTTGAGATGTCATTGAGGAACATGAGGATCGGTCTGCGTGCCAGTCTGAGTTTTGGAGTGTTGGCCAGCTTGCTGGTGATTGTCGGGCTGTTCGGCCTGGGGCAGATGGCCAAGCTGCGCGAAAGCGCGCTGGTCATCGAACAGTCGTGGATGCCGAGCATCGAGAATATCCACGACAGCGCCGCGTTAGCGGCCAGCATCCGCCTGGAGGCCCTGCGCCTGGTGACCACCGACGAGTCGCGGGTGCGTGAAAACAGCAGAAACCTGATCACCCGCCAGCGCAGCGACCTGCAAACCCTGCTGGACCATCACGAAACCCTGCTGACCAACGACGAAGAGCGCGAGATGCTCAAGCAGGTGAAAACCGACGTGGCCGGTTACCTGGCGATCGTCGGCCAGATGGTTGATTTGATCGACAAAGATCAGCAGCAAGACGCCATTGACCTGCTCAACAACCGTCTCGCCCCACAAGGCACGCTGCTCACCCAGAGTCTGGAAAAGCTGATCGTCTTCAACCAGAACGGCGTCGAAGCCGCCGCCGATTCCGCTGCACAAATGTATTCGAGCGCGCAGTGGGTGGTCGGCCTGATCATTGTGATTGCACTGATCGCCACCTTGCTGCTGGCCTGGCTGCTGACCCGCAGCATCACCGCGCCGCTCAGCCAGGCGCTGACCGTGGCGCGCACCATCGCCGCCGGCGACTTGAGCCAGTCGATCAAGGTGCAAGGCCATGACGAGCCGGCCCAATTGCTTACCGCCCTGGCCACCATGCAGACACAATTGCAGACCACCATCCGTGGCATCAGCGAGTCGGCGCAGCAATTGGCGTCGGCCGCCGAAGAAATGAGTTCGGTGATGGAACAGAGCACCCGTGGCCTGCAAGCGCAAAACGATGAAATCGAACAAGCCGCCACCGCCGTCACCCAGATGAGCGCGGCCGTGGACGAAGTGGCGGGCAATGCGGTGTCCAGCGCCGAAGCGTCCCAGGCTTCGGATGAAGATAGCAAGCACGGCCACTACCAGATCAGCGAAACCATCAGTTCGATCCAGAACCTGGTGGACGAGGTGCTCGGCGCCTCGAACAAGGCCGAAGGCCTGGCGGTACAGGCCCAGGACATCAGCAAGGTGCTGGAAGTGATCCGTGGCATCGCCGGGCAAACCAACCTGCTGGCTCTCAACGCGGCGATTGAAGCAGCGCGTGCCGGCGAGGCCGGGCGCGGTTTTGCGGTGGTCGCCGATGAGGTGCGTTCCCTCGCGCAGCGTACCCAGGACTCCACCGAAGAAATCGAGCAGATGATCAGCGCAATCCAGCAAGGCACCCAAAACACCGTCGAAGCGCTGAACAGCAGCGCCGATCACGCCGGCCAGACCCTGCAACGGGCCAACAGCGCGGGCAGTGCCCTGGAGAAAATCACCGCAGCCATTTCACAAATCAGCCAGCGCAACCTGGTGATCGCCAGCGCCGCCGAGCAGCAAGCGCTGGTTGCCCGTGAAGTGGACCGCAGCCTGGTGAATATCCGCGACCTGTCCACCCAGACCGCCGCCGGTGCAACCCAAACCTCGGCCGCCAGCCAGGAACTGTCGCGCCTGGCCGTGGACCTGAATGGGCTGGTGACGCGGTTTGTTCTGTAATCAGTGAAAGCGGCGTGCAACACTCGCCGCCTTATTGATGTAGGAATATTCCGTGAGACCTGTCGACACCCTTTACCTGCTGGGACTGGCTGCCATCTGGGGCGCGAGCTTTCTGTTCATGCGCATCATCGCGCCGGAAATCGGCCCCATCCCGACCGCATTTTTTCGCGTATCCATAGCCGCCGCCGGCTTGCTGGTGATGCTGGCGGTGATGCGAGTGCGCTGGGATTTCCAGGGCAAGTTCAAGACGGTGCTGTTGCTGGGTGTGATCAACTCCGGCATCCCGGCGACCATGTATTCCGTGGCCGCCCAAGTGCTGCCGGCCGGTTACTCGGCGATCTTCAACGCCACCACGCCGTTGATGGGCGTGTTGATCGGCGGGCTGTTCTTCAGCGAACGCCTGACCCCGTCGAAAATCGCCGGGGTCAGCCTGGGCCTGCTTGGCGTAGGTGTGCTCACTCGCGCCGGGCCGGTGGCCTTTGACCTTGAGTTGTTGATGGGCGCCGTGGCCTGCCTGCTGGCCACCACCTGTTATGGGTTTGCCGGTTTCCTCGCACGGCGCTGGCTGGACCAGCGGGGTGGGTTGGACAGTCGCCTGTCGGCCTTGGGCAGCATGCTCGGTGCGACGTTTTTCCTGCTGCCGTTGTTTGCCTACAGCGCGATCAGCCATCCGCCTGCAAGCTGGGGCGGCTGGCAGGTGTGGGTGTCGTTGCTGGGGTTGGGATTGGGGTGTACGGCGTTTGCGTACGTGCTGTATTTCCGTTTGCTTACCGCCATTGGGCCGGTGAGATCGATGACGACCACCTTTCTGATCCCGCCGTTTGGGGTGCTATGGGGCGCGTTGCTGCTGAACGAGCCGCTGTCGATGGCGCATGTGTATGGCGGGGTGTTGATCGCGGGGGCACTGTGGCTGGTGCTGCGACCGGGGAAGCTGGCCAAGGCGCTATAGACAGGTTTCATATGGGCACGTTGGGGTGGCCGCTTTAATCGTCGGTCGTTTTTCCAAGCACGGCGATTGCCACGCACTTTGGATTCAACCTACTTCACGTCGGATTATTTAGCTGGCAGAGCCAAGTTAATCAAGGGAGATCAAGTATCACCCCCCCTAACTTGAGTTTCCTTTCAAGGCTCAACTCCGCAAAAATTCTATATAAATCGTATTGTCCACTGGTAAATTCAGAACAACCAATTCGCCGTATTACAAATAAGCCCGAACTTGTAACACGCTGTCAAACTTTAACATCGGAAGCATTTTCCTCCCCCGTAGTCCAGCAAACACCCACACTCAAGGCGTGCCGTAACGCCACGGCGCTGGCCCTGCCCTTTGGCCGGCCCACGCCCTTTGCGCCTCAATATTGTCTGCCGACACATCTTTGTGATTTTTTGTAACAATTTAGTGGCATGACGGGTCGCGCGGTTAGAAAAAACCGCAAGGCCACACCCGAAAAATAAATTTTTCGTTTAAAATCATAGCATTATGAATTAAATCATCAGAAATCCTCGTAATCTGAGACCTTACCGGCATACCGTCCTCGTACGAAAATGTAAACGCCTCTGTCAGGTTTTTTCTTACTGCCTGATCAGATTCAAGGTGCTACCGTTCCCGCTGCTGTACCCCTGAGGAGCGCCTCCCAGAGGGGTTGAGACGAAACGTCTGATCGAAATTTCGGAGTCACAACGGCCACGGATCGCGCTAAATGAAACTGCTATTCCCGTATATATTCTTCGTCACCTAGAACTTTCGCTCCCCGCTTGCGAGGTTCGATCATTCTGTTTTTTAATATTTCGACATAGTTACTTAATTAGCACCTTACCGGAGCATTTAAATGACCAAGCCCAATCGATGCACCGGCAAATGGTAATAAAGTGATCAAAGCCCCAATTAAAACCCTGTCTATTTTCGGAACTCGGCCCGAAGCAATTAAAATGGCGCCGCTGGTCATTCAACTGAAAAATGACGACCGATTCGAGTCCAGGGTTTGTGTCACCGCACAGCATCGGGAGATGCTCGACCAGGTGCTCGACCTGTTCGACCTGCCCCCCGAGTACGACCTGAACATTATGAGGGCCGGCCAAGACCTGACCGGCGTGACGACGGCGATCCTGCAAGGGCTCAAGCCGGTGCTGGAGGCGTTCAAGCCAGACATCATCCTGGTCCACGGCGATACCGCAACGACCTTCTCCGCCAGCCTTGCCGCTTACTATCAGCAAATCCCCATTGCCCACGTCGAAGCGGGTTTGCGCACCAACAATCTCTACTCGCCCTGGCCCGAAGAAGGCAACCGACGCCTGACGGGCAGCCTTGCCACTGTGCATTTCGCCCCGACGCAAACGTCTCGGCAGAACCTGCTTAGAGAAGGGGTGAGCGACGCGGCCATCCACGTCACGGGCAATACCGTGATCGACGCGCTGCTCAGCGTCGTGCAGAAACTCGACGACCCCGCCTCACACCTGCAAGCGCAGTTCGACGCGCAATTTTCCTTCTTGCCCAAGGAGAATCGCATGGTGCTGATCACGGGCCATCGTCGCGAGAACTTCGGTGATGGCTTCGAGCGCATCTGCCAGGCATTGGCCAACGCTGCCCGCGAATTCCCATCGGTGGAATTCGTCTACCCGGTGCACTTGAACCCCAATGTTCGCGAACCGGTGCAACGTCTGCTCGCGGACATCAGCAATGTGCACCTGATCGAGCCGCAGGACTATTTGCCATTCGTCTACCTCATGACCCGCTCCTACCTGATCCTCACTGACTCCGGTGGTATCCAGGAAGAAGCGCCGGCCCTGGGCAAGCCTGTCCTGGTGATGCGCGACACCACCGAACGCCCCGAGGCCGTCGAAGCCGGGACCGTGAAACTGGTCGGCACCGACGTTGAATCAATCCACCGCAACCTGAGCCTTTTGCTCAGCGACAACGCGGCTTATCAAACCATGAGCTTTGCCCACAACCCTTACGGCACAGGCAAGGCCTGCGAGCTGATTCGTGAAGCATTGATCGCATTGCACAGTGAAAAAGACAGGGACGCAGTATGAATTTTCCAAGAGTTTCGGTCATTGGCCTGGGGTACATCGGGCTGCCCACTGCGGCCATCTTTGCCTCCCGTAAAAAGCAAGTCATCGGGGTCGATGTCAACCAGCAAGCCGTCGACATCATCAACCGGGGTGAAATCCATATCGTTGAACCGGAACTGGACATGCTGGTGCACGCGGCCGTCACCGAAGGCTACCTGCGTGCGACCACCGTCCCTGAGCAGGCAGACGCCTTTCTGATTGCCGTACCGACGCCCTTCAAGGAAGACCACCAGCCGGACCTCAGCTACATCCAGTCGGCCAGCCAGGCCATTGCCGGTGTATTGAAGAAGAACGACTTGGTGATCCTTGAGTCAACATCGCCAGTCGGCGCGACAGAGCAGATGGCTGCCTGGCTCGCCGAAGCCCGTCCGGATCTGACGTTCCCCGCCACCCACGGCGAGCAGTCAGACATCCGCATTGCCCACTGCCCTGAACGTGTCCTGCCCGGCCACGTGCTGCGCGAACTAGTTGATAACGACCGGATCATCGGCGGCATGACCCCGGCGTGTTCGGCCGCTGCCGTGCGCCTGTACGGGGCGTTTGTCGAAGGTGAATGCATCATCACCGACACCCGCACGGCCGAGATGTGCAAACTCACCGAAAACAGCTTTCGTGATGTGAATATCGCGTTCGCCAACGAGCTTTCGATGATTTGCGCCGAACTCAAGATCAACCCCTGGGAACTGATCCGTCTCGCCAACCGTCACCCTCGGGTCAACATCCTGCAGCCAGGCCCTGGCGTCGGTGGGCACTGCATCGCCGTCGACCCTTGGTTCATCGTGAGCAAGACACCTTACCTGGCGAACCTGATCCGCTGCGCCCGTGAAGTGAATGATCGCAAGCCGCTGTGGGTCATTCAGCAGGTGAAGGCTGCGCTGACGCAGTTCCTGCTCGACAACCTCGACATGACCGCTCGCCAGGTGCGCATTGCCTGCTACGGGCTCGCGTTCAAGCCCGACATCGATGACCTGCGTGAAAGCCCGTCACTGAGCATCGCTCAGGTGCTGGGCGAGGAACTGGGCGTGGAATTGATGCTGGTCGAACCGAACATCGAATCCCTGCCGGCCTCGCTGGCGTGGCATCAACTGGTGGACACCGCCCACGCCCAGGACAGCGCCAACATCCACGTATTGCTGGTCAAGCATCGTGAGTTCAAGTCGATGGGTGCATTGCGCAACGACGCCGTTGTGATCGATGCCGCCGGCGTGTTTGCGGCCAGATAAGAGTATTGATGATGAATAGCGTCCAACTTCCAACGACAACGCAAGCCCCTGCGCCACTGGCAGATATTCATGACCGTGTAATGGAGGCGTATTACGGGAAGTTGGGCGAACACTTCATGCGTGAAACCCAGTCGCGGATTCACTGGATCTGCGCCCAGGTATCCGGGCGCCGAGTGCTGGATGTAGGTTGCTCCCAAGGCATCGTCCCCCTGTTGCTGGCCCGCGAGGGTTGCGAGGTCACCGGCGTCGACACCAGCCCGCAAGCCATCGAGGAAGCCAAGCGCTACTTGGCGAACGAGCCTGCGCACGTGCAGGAAAAAATCTGCTACGTGAACGCTGACTTCCTGTCGCTGAACACCCAGGACTCCGAGCCTGACACCATTGTGATCAGTGAAGTACTGGAACACCTGGTACGCCCTGAACCGTTCGTTGAGAAAGCCGCGTCCCTGCTCAAGCCGGATGGCTGCCTAATCATCACCGTGCCCTTTGGCGTCAACGACTTCATCGACCACAAGCACACGTTCTATCTGCTCGAACCCCTGCGCCTGCTCAGCAAGCACCTGCATGTCACGCAGGTAAAAGTGCTGGGTAAATGGCTCGGTGTGGTTGCCACCAAACCCCACCCGGCAACAGCGCCAGCCCCGCTCAGCCTGGACCTCGAACTGATCGCCACCCTCGAAAAAGCTTTCGAGGCCATCGAGCGCAACCTGCAGAACAGCCTGACCAGCACCAGTAAAAACCTGACAGACGCCAACACCAAGTACCGCGCCGCCACCGAGCAGATCGCTCAGCTCAAGCCCGAAGCGGCGAAAGTCAAGTCGCTGGAACACACCATCAGTGTTCAGAGCACCGAGTTGGCCAAACAGGTCGAGCTTCAGTCGAGACTGGAAGAAGCCAACAATAAATACCGGGCTGCCACAGAGCACAACCAACAACTCAAGACACGACTGAGCGAGCTTGAGGCGCTGAAGCTGTCTCAGCACGAGCAGTATCAGTCCGAGCTCACGGACATGCGCGGTTGGCACGCCGAAGCGCAAACCCGCTTGAACGTGCTCAACGATGAAGTTCAAGCGCTCACCGAGCAAAACCTGCGGCTGCAGGAGCAACTCGCTGAAGAACGCGCGGCGCGTCATCTGGCGGAAACCGAACGCTTGAATACAGCCCACCAGGCCGAAGAACAGCGTCACGCCCATGAGGCGCTCCAGGTCAATCTGGAAAAAGACATCGACAGCCTGTTGCTGCAAATCGACGGGCTCCACGCCCAGTACGAGCAAGAAACGCTTGAGTTGAATGAAGAACTCAAAAGCAGCCGCGCGCACAGTGCCGAACTGTCGGACGCCCTCGAACAGGAGCGCGCCTCTCGCCCTCTGCTGGAAAGCGATCTGCAACTCAAGGCCGCACACCTCGACGAGCGCGAACAAACCCTGAACCTGGTACAGCATGAGTTGGCCGCGTGTAAAAGTTGGCTGGAAGACGCCAATAAAAAATACCGTGACGCGACCGGCGCGCAGATTCCACATCTGAAATCCGAACTGAACAAACTCCGTGAGCAATCAGGCGAGCAACGACGCCGGATCGAAGCGCTTACTGACGAACTGCGCAGCTCGCAAGCCAAGCGACACCACGCAGAGCAGCGGCTGATCAAGACCCGCTCCAGCATGACCTACCAATTGGGCTACCAATTGAAGTCGGGCGCCGGTTCATTCGGCGGCATGATCCGCCTGCCGGGCAACCTGCTCAACCTGTACCGGCAAGCCAACAAAAGTCGCAAAAGCACGCCTGTTCTGAGCATTGGCGTTGAAGCGCCCGTCGCGGCACTGCCGCCTCCGCCAGCCGCGGAATCCGTGCTGTTGCCCGTCCTGCTCGACGACGCCAACCACCTGCGCAGCAGCCTGCTCAACGGCGCCCAGGGCTCAATCAGTGCCTTGAAAGTCGCCTGTGTGATGGACGAATTCACCTTCGGTTCCTATCGCAACGAATGCAACCTGCTGCCCCTGACGCCGCACGACTGGCTGGCGGAGCTGCAACAGTTCCAGCCAGAGTTGCTCTTCATTGAGTCGGCCTGGCGCGGCAAGGACGATTTGTGGGGCAGCAAAATCGGGCATAACGGCCAGGAACTGCAAGACATCCTGAAGTGGTGCAATGAGCACAACGTGCCGACGGTGTTCTGGAACAAGGAAGACCCGGTCCACTTCGAAACCTTCCTCTCCACCGCCAAGCAGTTCGACTTCGTGTTCACCACAGACATCGACTGCATCCACCGCTACAAAGGCGCGCTGGGTCACGAGCGGGTCTACTTGCTGCCCTTCGCCTGCCAGCCGGCCGTGCACAACCCGGTCGAGTTGTATGAGCGCAAAGATGCGTTCTGCTTTGCCGGTGCGTATTACGCGCGCTACCCCGAGCGCACCCGCGACCTGGCGAGCTTTGTCAGCGAACTGCCGCGTCTGCGCCCCCTGGATATCTTCGACCGCAATTTCGGCAAGGACGACAAGAACTACCAGTTCCCTGGCGAATACCAACCCTACATTGTCGGCACCCTGAGCTTCGACCAGATCGACCTGGCCTACAAAGGCTATCGCTATGCGATCAACCTCAACTCGATCAAACAGTCGCAGTCGATGTTCGCTCGTCGCGTCTTCGAATTGCTCGGTTCCAACACCGTCACCGTCAGCAACTTCTCCCGTGGCGTGCGCTTGCTCTTTGGTGACCTGGTCATCACCACCGACAGCGGCCCGGAAATGCTGCGTCGACTGAACCTGCATACCAGTGATGAGCGTTACAGCGACAAACTGCGCCTGGCGGCCCTGCGCAAGGTCATGCAAGAGCACACCTACGCGCACCGCCTGAACTACGTGATCAGCAAAGTGACCGGCGAACAGGCGGCAGACACCCTGCCCCGCCTCTGCATCGTCGCCAAGGCCGAGAACGCTACGCAACTGGCGGCCTTGAACCAGCACTGCCTGCGCCAGCGTCACCCGGACTTCACGCTGCACGTGGTGGCCGATGAGCAGGTGCAGCGCACCGCACCGGCCTGCGACCCGCGTCTGCATTTCATCACCCCGGCACAGGCAGCAACCGTCACGCTGCAAACGCTGGCACCGAATGCCGCGTGGGTGGGGACGATGGTTGCCGAGGATTACTACGGCCCTAACTACCTGCTCGACCTGGCCCTGGCGACACGCTACAGCCAGGCACAAGTGATCGGTAAAACCGCGCATTTTGTCCAGGCGGCAGACGGCATCCACCTGACCAACCCTGGCCAGGCCTATCGCCGCCCGGCACACATTGCCGTGCGGGCCAGCCTGATTCACGCCGGCCTGATTGCCGATCAGCGCGTCAACGACTGGCTGGCCAACGCGCCATCCCTGGAATACGCACACGAGCAATGCCTGGCCATTGACGCCTTCAACTACTGCAAGCAGGCAGCCGGCGCCGACGTGTCAGCCGTCGTGGACGACCTGGCGCTGGACACTGGGATCAGCATCGACGAGCTTCAACGTCGCGCCGAAGCCATTGCGCCGCTGGAAGCCAGCCACACGTCACCGGAAATCTGCGGCAGCCAACTGGCCGCGCTGTTTGAGCCGATGCGCAGCAAGCACCTCACGGAAACCGTTGAAGGCCGTGAGTGGCAAATTTCGTCCACGCTTGAAGATGGCAAACACGAGTACCACTACGCCAAGCAGGAACTGACGATTGATGTGCTGGGCGGCGGTGACAAGGTCAAGCTTTACCTGGACGCAACGCCGGGCCTGAATATCCAATGGGTAGTGCTGTTCCTGGATGCGCAAAAGCAGCGCATCAGCCACGTGATGCAACACGCCAACCGCAACCACACCTTTGACGTACCGCCTGAAGCGGCGTTCGTTCGCCTGGGCGTGCGTGCCTACGCCAACGGCAGCACGCATATCAAAGCGCTGGTGCTGGGCCATCGGGACTTGCAGCCCAGCGACATGCTGGGCAAATCCGAGCACTTGCTGATCACCAACCACTACCCGGCCTATGACGACCTGTACCGCAACGGCTTTGTCCACACACGCGTTGCGGCCTACAAAGAACAAGGCGTCAACGTCGACGTGTTCCGCCTGCGCAACAGCGAGTCGGTGAGTTACCACGAATTCGAAAACATCGACGTGGTCACCGGCTCCCAGGCAACCCTGGCAAAAATCCTCGAATCCGGCGCCTACCGTTCGGTGCTGGTGCACTTCCTCGACGCTGGCATGTGGGAAGTGCTGCGCAAGCACCTCGACCACATCACATTGACCGTGTGGGTCCACGGCGCCGAAATCCAGCCTTGGTGGCGTCGCGAATACAACTTCAACACCGAAGAGCAACTCGCACTGGGCAAACTCGACAGCGACAAGCGCATGAGCTTCTGGCGTGAACTGCTGCAACCGATGCCGGCCAATCTGAAACTGGTGTTTGTCTCGCGCTACTTTGCCGAAGAAGTGATGGAAGACCTAGGCTTCCGCCTGCCGGAAAGCCAATACGAGATCATTCATAACCCGATCAATACCGAGCTGTTTTCCTATGAGGAAAAGCCGGTTGAGCAGCGTAAGAAGATCCTGTCGATTCGGCCGTATGCGTCGCGTACGTATGCCAACGACTTGAGCGTCAAGGCTATTCAGTTGTTGGCGCAGAAGCCTTGGTTCAAGGAGTTGGACATCCTCATGGTGGGCGACGGCCCGCTGTTTGACGAGACTCTGGCGCCGTTGCGCCACTACCCCAACGTGCGAATTCAACGAGGCTATCTGCCCCAGGCTCAAATTGCCAAGTTGCACAAGGAGTTCGGGATTTTCCTGTGCCCAAGCCGAATGGACACCCAAGGTGTTTCGCGCGACGAGGCAATGGCCTCGGGCCTGGTGCCCGTGACCAGTGCCGTGGGTGCAATCGCCGAGTTTGTCGATGCTGACTGCGGGTACCTGTGTGAGCCGGAGTCGTTCACCGGTTTGAGCGACGCCATAGAGTCGCTGTTTCTCGATCCAACGCTTTTCGCTCAACAGTCCGTCAACGCCAGGCGGCGTGTCGTACAGCAGAGCGAGAAAACGCATATTTCCACAGCCGAATTAGCGCTGTTCGGCAAAATGAGTCGTCATGAATAAGTCATTCAAGCATTACATTTTTACTAACTTCGGCATCGGCATCAAAGATGAGCTGTGGCTCATGTACCGCATGGAAATCCTGCTGAACACGGTTTTCCCCTCGTTGGCCAACCAAACCACCACCGATTTCGAATGGATTATTTTTGCTGACACGCAATTACCCGTCGTGCATTTGCACCGGTTGCAACAGGCCATTGCGCAGACCTTACTGAATGCGAGAATCATCCAGGTGGACGATTACTCGTTGGTCAGTAACGAGGTTTCGCGGCTGCTGAAAAACGAACAGGCGCCGACCGTTATTACCTCGCGTATTGACGACGATGACTGCATTCACACCAACGTCATGGCCCTTATTCAAGACGCTGCGCTGAATACAGCCGTGTCGGAGCAAGTGTTGGTCATATCGCTGAACAACGGCATCGAGTTTCTGCCCTCCGATAATTGTTTCCGTGAAGTGACTTACGACACGCTTGCGTTGGCCTTGACCCTGGTTGACCGCTCGCCTGGCGTCAAAGAAAAAAGCATCACGCAGTATGCGCACCACCTCGTCATCAAGACGCTGGAAAAACACAACATCCCGTCCGCCCACATTTCCTTGAAGAAGCCTTACCCGCTTTTTCTCTACACCAAGCATCCGCTCAGTGACTCCTATTTCTTTGGCGCACGCGCCAGGATCCTGGGGGATACGGCAAAAAGAACAGGGTTCGATCCGAAATTCTTCAGCGTTTATGGCCTGACCCAAGACAACTTGAATTACCTGGGCACCATGTTGCGCCAATCACCGATTGGCATGCCGCACAAGTACCTGGAGAAACTCGGCAACCTGAGAAACGAGATCAAGAAAACCCTGCGTGAGCCCACGGAGAACTCAGCCAGTGAACTTGAAGTTCTAACGGCCAAAAAAGAGCGATTCGAACGTCGCGCCGTGCGCCCTAACCCCGTAAATGGCTCGAGCGCAAAAATTCGCGTGGCGATCTTGGGTTCCTGCGTGACACGCGACCTGTTTGAGTTTCAGACGTCTGCGTTGGGTGACTTTGAAGTTTGCTTCTATATGGCCAGGTCTTCCGTCATCTCCTATATGGGCATGCCATGCACGGACACGCGGGTCAGGATCAACGGCGAAGGATTCGAAGACAAGCGTGCGGCCTATGACCTGGCCAAGAATCATTGGGCGGATCTCGAAAAAGCGCGCCCGGACATTATTCTTATAGACTTCATCGACGAGCGTATCGGCCTGATTCAGCACCATGGCTCCATCTTTTCCGCCAGCGGGCCAATGATCAAAGCCTTCGAACGAGCGGGTATCGAATTTGAAATCAAGCGCCCCTGGAGTGCCGAAGCAAAGGCGCTTAGAGAGTGGGCGCTTCCTGCCTTCCTGGAAAAAGTCGCGTCCATTTGCCCGAACATTTTCGTGCACAAGGCGGTATGGGCAAACAGCTACCGCGACACGGCCAATCAGGTTGAATCGTTTGATACGTCCGAGTTCGCAAAACTTATCGAACTGAATAACGAAATCATCAACAACATGCTGGCCCCCCTGGAAGACAGTTCAACGGCGGTGGAGCAGATTGGCGGCATGGAGTCCGGCCTGATGGCGGGCGGCGACCACAAGTGGGCCTTCTGCCCCTATCACTACACCAGCACCTACTACAAAACCGTGGCGAAACAGCTACTCGCCCGCATCATGAATTAATAAAGCCCCCATTTACACTGAGCATTCAACATGAAAAAAATTGCCATCATTCTTACTGCCTTGCTCAGCTTGGCGGGTTGCGGAAACGAAGATACTTCAACTTCACAGAGCGCCACGAACGCTGCGAGCAACAACACACTGACGCTGAGTGATGGCGAAAAAATTTCCCTCAGCGGCGAATTGGTCAAAACGCTTGCCAAGCCCAATGCAAAGGGCGCGTTGAAGTTGCACGAAATCAAGTTCGATTCGGGGGCTAAAGTTGCCGAGAACACTGTTTTCCATAAATTCTCAAAGTTGGGCTACACCCGAAAAGTCATTGAAAACAGTGATAAGGCGTTCAAGGTTCATTACTACAAACCTGGCCTCCCGGTCGTAGGCAGCATCTATCAGGAACAAACGACCGCCGCCGGTCAAACCAGCCAGCTCTCACTGTATTGGCAGTCAATCTGAAGAATACCGGTAGAAGCAGTGAGCCCCGCGGGGCTCCTGCAGATCGAGCACAAAGGTAATATTGGCTTATGACGTCCCCATTCAACCTACGATGATTAGACTTCAGAGAAGCATTAAATCTACTTTCGGGTGGTATTACTCGTTGGGTCGCAAGTTCTACGCCGTCACACCTGCGGCGACCCTCACCGTGCTTGCGGCGAACCTGTTCGCACAGATATTGCTGGTTCTTACATTCTTCCTGCCGATAAAAGTGCTGATCCTACTCGGGTCGGACACCGTTCCAAAATACTATCCGCTGTACCTGAAAAGCCTGCAAAAAACCCACCTTATCGTTGGGCTCAGCCTGCTCGCGCTGATCTGCTACCTGCTCTATCTGACCTGCGAATTCATCATTTCCCACCACGCGAAGAAAGGCGCGCAAACGCTGCTTAAAAACAGTGGAAAACTCACCCTGTTTGAAAATCAGCAGCAGGTGGCTTCCCAGGCTTACGCACGCTTTACCCGTGGCCTGTCGGCGGGCACTTTCGCCGCAGCTTCACTCGCCATATTGCTCTATATCTACCCGCTGCTTTTCTTTGCCACCCTTATCTACTGCACATTGGCATACTTGGGCCTCGTCAATCTCTACAACAACAAAACCTCGATCAGGCGGCTGCTTGACCAGCATCACGCGGTCACCTTGAATGCGCTGTGCTCAGTCGGTTTTCTATTCATTTTCGCCTGCATGATCGTTGATTTCCTGTACCTGTCGCCGCCCAAGATCTTCCCGGCCTTGATCTCGCTCCTGTTGATCAGACAAGGCATGTCCCGCTTCAACATCCTGCTGCAGGACATCATTGCGCTGCGCTCTCAGCACCGCCAGATCAACGCTTTGTTCTTCCACAACCAGCAACTCATAGTGGATAACGGCACCTACGCCGACAACATGACGGCACTGCTCGACAAGACCCAGCGCGACCTCTGGATGGCGACCGCAATCAGCTGTGTCACGTCTGCGGACCTCACGCTGGTCTCCACCCGCTGGCATCAGTTGGGTCGCGCGGACATCTACTCTTTTGAAGCAGAATTTGCGTCGACACACAGTGCCCAACCCGAAAAATACCTGTTCAAATTATTCGGAGAGAACAGCAAGTCACTGGCCGAGCAAGAACATACGCTGTTGAAAAACACCCCGGACGCCCCGGCCCCGCAGTTCGTCGGAAGAACCAAGGTGCAAAACCTGGACTGTCACGTCTTCAACTTTGATAACTATCGAAAGCTGTTGCATCGAGAAATCGGTAACGGCGTTGTCTCCATCAACGAACAACTGCTGTGCATTGAGCCAGCGGAATCGCTGGTCATGCGTTTCAGTCGTTCCCATCAATACCTCGAACAAAGACTTTCCCGCGACGTCATCAAGAACCTTCATATTATTTCCACACCGGAACAGGTGCCTGATATTGAACGGTTCAGTGAGCACTACGACGTTCTGATTGACGTGCTGGCTGCCTTGCCGAGGCAAATCATTTCTCAAGACACCACGTCAGACACGCTGCTCATTGACGACACGGGGACCACACACGTCAGTCACTGGGCCAGCTGGAAAATAGAGCCCGTCGGTTCAAATTGGCCTGTGGGGGAACACGCCAAACTCAAACATGCCATTGAGACTGCCAGGTTGAAGCGCCAAACCCTGGCCAATGTTCCCGCCGCCGCCATCGTGCTATGCGCATTCACTTACGCCTTTGAGCGCTTGTGCTACCGCTCGAACTTCAGCGACGCCATTGCCCTGCTACCCACCATGCTTGAGCAACTTGAGCTTCTTAAAACGTCCAGTCATGAACAGGAATAACCGCCAGTGACCCGCATCGCCATGATCGTCTGGAATGAATTCCGCAACGACGCACGTGTTTTAAAGGAAGCCCAGACGCTCCAGTCCGCCGGTCATCACGTGACGGTCTTTGCCTTGCACACACCCGGCGTCACGCAGGAGAAAGAGCGACTGGAAAACGGTACTCAGGTGGTCCGTGTCGCGCGCAGCCCGTTATGGAAGCTGCGCAAGGCCTGCACAGCAACGCCGGCAGCGGCGGCCTCGGCCAGCGGTGCAATCGGCCGCCTCAGCCCCACCCGACAAGTCCTGCGCATCGTTGCGCGGTTGTGGACCCACCTCGGCCTGCTGGCGCGGATAGCCTGGCATCGGCCGACGGTGGTGCATGCCCATGACGTCAATACCTTGCCCACGGCCTGGCTGGCGGCCAAGTTATGCGGGGCGAAGGTGGTGTATGACGCCCATGAAATCAGCACCAGCCGTGAAGGCTATAACAGCTTCCGTGGCCTGGTGGCCCGTGTGGAACGGACGTTGATGCCGAGGGTACAGGGCACGATCACCACGACCGACGCCCGCGCCAAGTTCTTTGCCCGCGCTTACGGGATCCCGCGTCCCGTGGTGCTGCAAAATCGTCCGCGCTTCACGGTCAGCCCTGCCACCGGGCGCATTCGCGAGGAACTGGGACTGACCCAGGCCTGGCCGGTGGTGATCTATCAAGGTGGGTTGCAGCAGGGCCGTGGCCTTGAACGCCTGGTTCGGATCGCCGCGACGGTGCCCGCGACTTATTTTGTGTTCGTCGGTGGCGGCCGCCTGGCCAAGCCCTTGAGCGAACTCAGCCAGGCGCTGGGCCTGACGGAACAGGTGCACTTTATCCCGACGGTTTCCCTGGCCGACTTGCCCAGCTATACGGCATCAGCGGACATCGGGGTTCAACCGATAGAAAATACCTGCATGAACCATTTCACCACCGACTCCAACAAGCTGTTCGAATACCTGATTGCCGGCCTGCCCGTGGTGGCGACCGACCTGCCGGAGATTCGACGCATTGTGCGGGCATACGGTATAGGGCTCTTGGTGCGCGACCGTGACGATGCCGCCTTGAGTGCCGCACTCAATCAACTGTCCAGCGACCCGCAGCTGCGCAAGGTGCTGGCGCAAAACGCGTCACAGGCCTCCGCTCAGCTCAATTGGGAGCAGCAGGAAGATCAGTTGTTGAACCTGTACCAAACCGTACTGGAGCGCGGGCACAGCGCCCCACGCCAATGACCCGACGCATCCTGCTCCTGAGCTTCTACTACCCGCCGGACCTGGCGGCAGGCTCGTTTCGCGTCGAAGCGCTGGCCAAGGCACTGCTGGCGCACAGTGGCGCCAACGTGCACATCGATGTGCTCACGACGCAGCCTAACCGCTACCACTCGTACAACACCCAGGCCGAGGATTTTCAGGCGGGCCCACGCTTGACGATCCGGCGCATTCGCCTGCCCCTTCACAAAAGCAGGATGGCCGATCAAGTCAGGGCGTTTACCGCCTATGCCCGTGGTGTGAACAACGCGGTCAAGGGTCAGGAGTACGACCTGATTGTCGCGTCTTCATCACGCCTGATGACCGCCGCGTTGGGCGCAGCCCTGTCATTCAGGAGTAAAACCCCGTTGTACCTGGATATCCGGGATATTTTCGTCGATACCTTGCCCGAGCTTTTCCCCGGTAAGTTTGGTCGGATGGTGACCCTGTTCTTCTCCTGGGTGGAGCGCTTCACGATCCACCAGGCCAGTCGGGTCAACCTGATTTCCCCGGGCTTCGAGGACTACTTTGTCGAGCGTTACCCAGGCCTGGCATTTTCGACGTATACCAATGGCGTCGATGACCTGTTCCTGCCGCCCTTGGGCAGCCCGCAAGTGCCCGCCCCCCACGCGAGCCGCCTTAAAATCCTGTACGCGGGCAACATAGGCGCAGGCCAGGGCCTTGAGCATATCCTGCCGGCGCTGGCGCAGAAGCTGGCGAGCAAGGCCCAGTTCTATGTCATCGGTGACGGTGGTAGCGCGGACAAACTGCGCAGCGCCCTGGCGCAGCAAAACATTACTAATGTTGAGCTGATCGCCCCGACCAAACGCTCCAACCTGATCGAGCATTACCGGCAGGCCGATATCCTTTTTCTGCATCTCAACACCTTCAAGTCCTTTCGGCGCGTGTTGCCCTCCAAACTGTTCGAGTACGCTGCCACCGGCAAGCCGATCCTGGCCGGGCTGGCCGGTTACGCCAAGCAGTTCACCACCGCCAAGATCACCAATGCCTGCGTGTTTGAACCCGGGGATATCGACGGCGCGTTGCAGGCCTTGGACCGATTGAGCCTGTCGACCGTCAACCGGACCGCGTTCAAGGAAAACTATTCCCGCAGCCTGATCCAGCACCACATGGCGCTGGATGTGCTGAGCACCCCGCGACGCATGAAAGCACCTGGCCGTATCCTGCAGCACTACCAAGAAATCAAGCGCTGGGCCTTTCTGCGCCTGGACTGGATGAGTTCACCCTGCCGATTCCCGGTCATCACCGAAGTGATGGCCGCCTCTCTGTTGGGCTAGACGAACACGGCCCTTGAACCTGCGGCTTTTTCACACGTTCTGTAAGAATAATCTTCAATATTTCGCTCTGCGTGCCGATACCCCCTGAAAGCCTTGCGGATTGAACAACCATGCGTAATAACCAACCCGTTACCCAGCGCGAACGTACCTTCCCCGCTCAGCAACGGTTGATCTCAACCACAGATGCCAAAGGCGTGATCACCTACTGCAACGACGCTTTCGTCGAGATCAGTGGGTTCACCCGTGAAGAACTGCTGCGCGCACCGCACAACCTGGTGCGTCACCCGGATGTGCCGGCGGCGGTGTTCGGGCATATGTGGACCACGCTCAAACAAGGCTTGCCATGGATGGGCATCGTTAAGAACCGCTGCAAGACGGGCGATCACTACTGGGTTAACGCCTATGTGACGCCGGTCTTCGAAGGCAACCAGGTGGTCGGCTACGAATCGGTGCGCATCAAGCCCACCGCCGAGCAGATCCGCCGGGCCGAAGCGCTCTACCAACGCATCAACCAGGGCAAGTCGGCCATTCCCCAGCGGGACAAATGGCTGCCGGTGTTGCAGGACTGGCTGCCGTTTATCCTGGTCAGCCAGTTGAGTTTCATGATCGGTGCGTCGCTCAATTCCCACTGGGGCTTTGCCCTGGCGGCAGGGTTGTCGGTGCCATTAGGCCTGCTGGGCCTGAGCTGGCAACAGCGCGGCCTCAAGCGCCTGCTGCGTTTGGCCGAGCAGACCACGTCCGACCCGTTGATCGCGCAGATGTACACCGACAGCCGTGGCGCCCAGGCGCGCCTGGAAATGTCGATCCTCAGCCAGGAAGCACGTCTGAAGACCTGTCTTACGCGCTTGCAGGACACGGCTGAGCACCTGAACGACCAGGCGGCGCAGTCCAACACCCTGGCGCACAACAGCTCCAGCGGCCTGGAACGCCAGCGCGTGGAAACCGAACAGGTGGCCACGGCGGTCAATCAGATGGCGGCGACCACCCAGGAAGTCGCCAGCCATGTGCAGCGCACGGCTGACGCCACCCAGGAAGCCAATCGCCTGACCGGTCGCGGCCGCGACATCGCCGGGGAAACCCGCGAGGCGATTCAGCGCCTGTCGGTTGCCGTGGGCGAAACGGGCGTGACCGTCACCCAGCTGGCCAAGGACAGCGACGAGATCGGCGGCGTTGTCGACGTGATCAAAGGCATTGCCGACCAGACCAACCTGTTGGCGTTGAACGCCGCCATCGAAGCGGCGCGTGCCGGCGAGATGGGCCGAGGGTTTGCCGTGGTGGCCGACGAAGTGCGCCAGTTGGCGCAGCGTACCGCCGAGTCGACCGGGCAGATCCATGCCCTGATCGCCAAGCTGCAACAAACTGCCGCCGCCGCCGTGCAAACCATGGACGCCGGGCATCGCCAGGCTGAAGAAGGTGTGGCGCGGGTGATGGAAGCGGATCAGGCGTTGGTGGGAATCAGCGAAGCGGTGGCGCACATCACTGACATGACTACGCAGATTGCAGCAGCGACTGAAGAGCAAAGTTCGGTGGCTGAAGAGATCAGCCGCAATATCAGTACGATTGCGTTGTTGGCGGACCAGACGTCGGAGCAGGCGCTGAACTCGGCGCAGTTGAGTGAAGAGCTGACGCATACGGCCAATACCCAGTACTCGCTGGTGGAGCGGTTTAACCGCTGATACCGCTATCGGGGGCAAGCCCCCTCCCACATTCGACCGAGTTCCAACTTTGGAATCTGGTCAAAATGTGGGAGGGGGCTTGCCCCCGATAGGGCCCTAAAGCCCACCCAAAAACCCAGCCACTGCCACCGCAGCAGCCTCCAAATGCTGCTCATGACTGAACCCCGACGCCTTCAACGGCTTCAAGTCATGATCCCCCGCCACCAGCCACATCACCTCGATGCTCGGTGACAGCACATACCCCTCCACCGCCGCCCGATTGCCCAATGCATCGCGCTCCCCCTGCACGATCAGCGTCGGCGTTTTCAACCCCGCCAAATGCTCGACCCGTGGTTTTTCCGGTTTGCCCACGGCATAGAACGGATAGCCCAGGCACACCAGCCCTTCTGCGCCCAGTTCATCGGCCAACAAACTGGCCATGCGCCCGCCCATGGACTTGCCGCCAATGGCCAGTTTCCCAGCGACATGACGTCGCACCTCGGCATACACCTCGCGCCAGGCTTCCAGCAGTTTCGGCGCCGGGTTCGGTGGGCGTTTGCCGCCGTCCAACCGGCGTTGAGCCATGTAGGGAAACTCGAAGCGCAACACGTTGACGCCATGCCCGGCAAGGCGTGCAGCCATATCGTTCATGAAGGATGAGTCCATCGGCGCGCCGGCGCCGTGGGCCAAGATCAGCGTCACCGGCGTACGCGCGATAGACCCTTTCGCCCCATCCCACAACCAGCCGCGCTCCCGCACACACTGCGCCCATTGATCCCCGTCAATACTGGCCTTGTGCTCTTTGCCCATGCTTGCCTCGCTATTTAGTCTGCCTATAACTCCAGCCCAAGTGCCGCACTTGCTTGGGTTGAACCGTGGATGGGGAACCATGAACACTACTTTAAGTACCGCCTATAACTACAAGGTGGTCCGCCAATTCGCCATTATGACGGTGGTGTGGGGCATCGTCGGCATGGGGCTCGGGGTTTTTCTCGCCGCCCAATTGGTTTGGCCCGCGCTCAACTTCGATTTGCCCTGGACCAGCTTTGGCCGTTTGCGCCCATTGCATACCAACGCGGTGATCTTCGCCTTTGGCGGCTGCGCCTTGTTTGCCAGCTCGTTCTATTCGGTGCAACGCACCTGCCAGACCCAACTGTTCGCGCCGAAAATCGCCGCGTTCTGCTTCTGGGGCTGGCAACTGGTCATCCTGCTGGCCGCGATCACCCTGCCGCTGGGCTACACCAGCTCCAAGGAATACGCCGAGCTGGAATGGCCGATCGACATCCTGATCACCATTGTCTGGGTGGCCTACGCCATCGTGTTCTTCGGCACGGTGATGAAGCGCAACACCAAGCACATCTACGTCGGTAACTGGTTCTTCGGTGCGTTCATCATCACCGTGGCGATACTGCATATCGTCAACAACCTGGAAATCCCGGTCAGCCTGACCAAGTCCTACAGCCTCTACGGCGGTGCGACGGATGCCATGGTGCAGTGGTGGTATGGGCACAACGCGGTAGGCTTTTTCCTCACCGCAGGCTTCTTGGGGATGATGTACTACTTCGTGCCCAAGCAGGCCGAGCGTCCGGTGTATTCGTACCGCCTGTCCATCGTGCACTTCTGGGCACTGATCACCCTGTACATCTGGGCCGGCCCGCACCACTTGCACTACACCGCGCTGCCGGACTGGGCACAGTCCCTGGGCATGGTGATGTCGCTGGTGCTGCTGGCACCGAGCTGGGGCGGCATGATCAACGGCATGATGACCCTGTCGGGCGCCTGGCATAAGCTGCGCAGCGACCCGATCCTGCGTTTTCTCGTGGTCTCCCTGGCGTTCTACGGCATGTCGACCTTCGAAGGCCCGATGATGGCGATCAAGACCGTCAACGCCCTCTCCCACTACACCGACTGGACCATCGGCCACGTACATGCCGGCGCTCTCGGTTGGGTGGCGATGATTTCCATCGGCGCGCTGTACCACATGATCCCGAAAATCTTCGGTCGCGAGCAGATGTACAGCCTCGGCCTGATCAACGCGCACTTCTGGCTGGCCACCATCGGCACCGTGCTCTACATCGCCTCGATGTGGGTCAACGGCATCGCCCAGGGCCTGATGTGGCGTGCGATCAACGAAGACGGCACCTTGACCTACTCCTTCGTCGAAACCCTGGTGGCCAGTCACCCGGGCTTCATCGTGCGGTTGGTGGGCGGTGCGGTGTTCCTCAGCGGCATGTTCCTGATGGCTTACAACACCTGGCGCACCGTGCGTTCGCCGCAGCCAGTCGAAGCCACTACCACTGCGCAGTTGGCCTGAGGAGTCTGTGATGAAACACGAAACGATTGAAAAGAACGTCGGCCTGCTGATGCTGCTCATGGTGCTCGCTGTGAGCATCGGCGGCCTGACCCAGATCGTCCCGCTGTTCTTCCAGGATGTGACCAACAAGCCGGTGGAAGGCATGAAACCCTACACCGCGCTGCAACTGGAAGGCCGCGACATCTACATCCGTGAAGGCTGTGTGCAGTGCCACTCGCAGATGATCCGCCCATTCCGCGCCGAAACCGAACGCTACGGCCACTACTCCGTGGCGGGCGAGAGCGTGTGGGACCACCCGTTCCTGTGGGGCTCCAAGCGCACCGGTCCGGACCTGGCCCGCGTCGGCGCCCGCTACTCGGACGACTGGCACCGCGCGCATTTGTACAACCCGCGCAACGTGGTGCCCGAGTCGAAAATGCCGGCCTACCCGTGGCTGGTCACGGCCCAGGTCGACAGCAGCCATACCGAGACCAAGTTGAAGGTGATGCGCACCCTCGGCGTGCCGTACACCGACGACGACATCACTGCCGCAGTGGCCAGCCTCAAGGGCAAGACCGAGATGGACGCGCTGGTTTCATACCTGCAAGTGCTCGGCACTGCCATCAAGAGCAAGAGGTGAACCATGGGATTTGAATTCGATGCGGGCACCATCCGCGGCCTTGGCACGCTGGTCGTCGCCATTGCCTTTATCGGCCTGTCGCTGTGGGTGTTCAACAACCGGCGCAATGAGGAGTTCGAGCAGGCGCGCCTGCTGCCCTTCGCCGATGAACCTTCTCCATCCGACGCTCAAGAAGCGCCTGCAACAAGGAGCAACCGGCCATGACCCTATTCTGGAGTACATGGATCTGCGTACTGACCCTCGGCAGCCTGATCGGCCTGACTTGGCTGTTGATCGGCACCCGCAAGGGCGAGACCAAAGGCAGCGTGGACCAGACCATGGGCCACGCCTTCGATGGCATCGAGGAATACGACAACCCGCTGCCCCAGTGGTGGTTCATGCTGTTCGCCGGCACGTTGGTGTTTGCGGTCGGCTACCTGATCCTCTACCCGGGCCTGGGCAATTGGAAAGGTGTGCTGCCGGGCTATGAAGACGGCTGGACGTCGGCCAAGGAATGGGACAAGGAAATGGCCAAGGCCGACACCAGGTTCGGGCCGATCTTCGCCAAATTCTCGGCCATGCCCGTGGAAGAAGTGGCCAAGGACCCGCAGGCGCTGAAGATGGGCGGTCGCCTGTTCGCCTCCAACTGCGCGGTGTGCCACGGCTCGGATGCCAAGGGCGCGTTCGGCTTCCCTAACCTGGCGGATAACATCTGGCGCTGGGGCGGTTCCGCTGAGGCGATCAAGACCACCATCCTGAACGGCCGCCACGCGGCGATGCCGGCCTGGGGTGAGATGCTGGGTGATGACGGCGTGAAGAACGTTGCCGCCTATGTCCGCCACGATTTGGCCAAGTTGCCACTGCCGGCCGACAGCACTGCCGACCTGGATGCGGGCAAAGCCGCGTTCAACACCACCTGCGTGGCGTGCCACGGGCCGGAAGGCCACGGCATGGACGTCATGGGGGCGCCGAACCTGACGCTGCCAGGCGGCTATATCTACGGCACCAGCCTGGCGCAGTTGCAGCAGACCATTCGCCATGGCCGCCAAGGCCAGATGCCGGCGCAGGAAGTGCTGCAAGGCAATGACAAGGTGCATCTGCTGGCGGCCTACGTGTACAGCCTGTCCCATCAATAGCAGCAGGACGTTTTAATCTGCAAGCTGCAAGAGAAGAGCTCCCAACTTGGATCTTGCAGCCGCTTTTTCTTGCGGCTTGCAACTTGCCGCTTATGACTGCCGCTCTGCGGCAGTTCGTCACACCCTTCCAAAGCACAACTTTCCCCCCTCGCCATTCGGGTCTACGCTTCCCCCACAGCGGACCGATTCTGGCGTACGCAACGGCTATCGTTGCGACCCCATAAATTTCCTGTCCACTCGATCAGCTTTCTATTTCTGATTTTGTCCTTACGCCAAACATGGAAAGGGCGCAGAATCTGGCGTGGAACGCATTGATCCAGGTCAGCCATTGCGTTGCAATGGCCCCTCGCTTTCTACATACTTGCGGCCGATTTTACCTATAAAAAAACCTAAACCGTGGAACCTTAGAATGAGCACAGCAATCAGTCCGACTGCTTATAACTATAAGGTAGTCCGCCAGTTCGCCATCATGACGGTGGTCTGGGGGATCCTTGGCATGGGGCTCGGGGTGTTCATCGCCTCGCAACTGGTTTGGCCGGAATTGAATTTCGACTTGCCATGGACGACCTTCGGTCGCCTGCGCCCGCTGCACACCAACCTGGTGATTTTCGCCTTCGGTGGATGTGCCTTGTTTGCCACCTCCTACTATGTCGTGCAGCGAACCTGCCAGACGCGACTGATCTCCGATGGCCTCGCCGCCTTCACCTTCTGGGGTTGGCAGGCGGTCATCGTCGGCGCCATCGTCAGCCTGCCACTGGGCTACACCACCACCAAGGAATACGCCGAGCTGGAATGGCCGATCGCCATTTTGCTGGCAATTGTCTGGGTGACCTATGGTGCGGTGTTCTTCGGCACCATCGTCAAGCGCAAGACCAAGCACATCTACGTGGGCAACTGGTTCTACGGTGCGTTCATCGTGGTCACGGCGATGCTGCACATCGTCAACCACGCGTCGTTGCCAGTCAGCCTGTTCAAGTCCTACTCGGCCTATGCCGGGGCGACGGATGCGATGATCCAGTGGTGGTACGGGCACAACGCCGTCGGATTTTTCCTGACCACGGGTTTTCTGGGGATGATGTACTACTTCGTGCCGAAACAGGCCGAACGTCCTATTTACTCGTACCGCTTGTCCATCGTGCACTTCTGGGCGCTGATCACCCTGTACATCTGGGCCGGTCCGCACCACTTGCACTACACCGCGCTGCCGGACTGGGCGCAGTCCCTGGGCATGGCGATGTCGATCATCCTGCTGGCGCCAAGCTGGGGCGGCATGATCAACGGCATGATGACCCTCTCGGGCGCCTGGCATAAATTGCGTACCGACCCGATCCTGCGTTTCCTCGTGGTCTCCCTGGCGTTCTACGGCATGTCGACCTTCGAAGGGCCGATGATGGCGATCAAGACCGTCAACTCGCTGTCCCACTACACCGACTGGACCATCGGCCACGTACACGCCGGCGCCCTCGGTTGGGTGGCGATGATCTCCATCGGCGCGCTGTACCACATGATCCCCAAACTGTTCGGCCGTGCGCAGATGCACAGCGTCGGGCTGATCAACACGCACTTCTGGCTGGCCACTATCGGCACTGTGCTCTATATCGCCTCGATGTGGGTCAACGGCATCACCCAAGGCCTGATGTGGCGTGCAATCAACGATGACGGCACCCTCACCTACTCCTTCGTCGAAGCGCTGCAAGCCAGCCATCCGGGCTACATCGTCCGCGCCCTGGGCGGTGCGTTCTTTGCCACCGGCATGCTGTTCATGGCCTACAACGTCTGGCGCACCGTGCGTGCCTCGGACCCGGCGCAAGCCGAAGCCGCCGCCCAGATCGCCGTTGTGGGAGCCCACTGATGAAGCATGAAGTAGTCGAGAAGAATATCGGCCTGCTGGCCTTCTTCATGGTCATCGCCGTGAGTATCGGCGGCCTGACCCAAATCGTTCCGCTGTTTTTCCAGGATGTGACCAACAAGCCGGTCGAAGGCATGAAGCCGCGCACCGCCCTTGAACTGGAAGGCCGCGACGTCTATATCGCCAACGGTTGTGTCGGCTGCCACTCGCAGATGATACGCCCGTTCCGCGCCGAAACCGAGCGCTACGGCCACTACTCGGTGGCCGGTGAAAGCGTGTGGGACCACCCGTTCCTGTGGGGCTCCAAGCGCACCGGCCCGGACCTGGCCCGCGTGGGCGGGCGTTATTCCGATGACTGGCAGCGTGCGCACTTGTACAACCCGCGCAACGTAGTGCCTGAATCGAAAATGCCGGCGTACCCGTTCCTCGTGGAAAACAAGCTCGACGGCAAGGACACCGCGAAGAAGATGGAAGTCTTGCGCACCCTGGGCGTGCCCTACACCGACGAAGACATCGCCGGTGCAGCCGCAGCCGTGAAGGGCAAGACCGAAATGGACGCATTGGTGGCCTACCTGCAAGGCCTTGGCACCATCATCAAAAGCAAACGGTGACCTACATGGATATCGGGATGATTCGTGGCCTGGGCACCGTTGTGGTGATGGTGGCCTTTATCGGCCTGGCGTTGTGGGTGTTCAGCCCCAAGCGCAAGTCGGAGTTTGAAGACGCGACCTTGCTGCCCTTTGCGGATGATCCCGAAGCCATCAAGCACGTCGAGCAAGCTTCTAGGAGTAACAAAGAATGACTACGTTCTGGAGTCTGTACGTCACAGTCCTCAGTCTGGGTACCATTTTCGCCCTGACCTGGCTGCTGCTGTCGACCCGCAAGGGCCAGCGCGCCGAGCAAACCGACGAGACCGTCGGCCACTCGTTCGATGGCATCGAGGAGTACGACAACCCGCTGCCCAAGTGGTGGTTCATGCTGTTCGTCGGCACCATCATCTTTGCCCTCGGCTACCTGGTGCTGTACCCCGGCCTGGGCAACTGGAAAGGCCTGCTGCCGGGCTACAACTACCTCGACAACGACAAGCAAACCCCGTTCGCCAACGGCCAGACCGGCTGGACCGGCGTGCACGAGTGGGAAAAGGAAATGGCCAGGTCGGACGCCAAGTTCGGGCCGATCTTCGCCAAGTTCGCGTCGATGCCGATTGAAGAAGTCGCCAAGGACCCGCAAGCCTTGAAGATGGGTGGCCGCCTGTTCGCCTCCAACTGCTCGGTGTGCCACGGTTCCGACGCCAAGGGTGCCTACGGCTTCCCCAACCTGACCGACGCCGACTGGCGTTGGGGTGGCGAGCCGGCGACCATCAAGGAAACCATCATGAAGGGCCGTCATGCCGTGATGCCGGGCTGGTTGCCGGTCATTCATGAAGAAGGCGTCAGCGACGTGGCCGCCTACGTGGTCACCCAACTCGACGGCCGCAAGCTGCCCGAAGGTGTGAAGGCCGACGTGGCCAACGGCGAAAAACTCTTCGCCGCCAACTGCGTGGCCTGCCACGGCCCGGCCGGCAAAGGCACCCCGGCAATGGGCGCGCCCGACCTGACCCACCCCGGCGCCTTCATCTACGGTTCGAGCTACGCCCAACTGCAGCAGACCATCCGTTTCGGCCGTCAGGGCCAGATGCCGGCGCAGGAGCAACTGCAAGGCAATGACAAGGTGCACTTGCTCGCGGCCTATGTTTACAGCTTGTCCCATGGAGACAAGAAGGCTGAGGAGCAGTAACACCTCAGGCAAAACCAGGCCCCGTACAGCGAACGCTGGCGGGGCTTTTTTATTTCTGACCACCTTGGACCAGGACCTGGGCGACCGTTGATAACCCCGAGTTGTCGTCCCTGACGCTTAAGTAGTAACGTGCCTACATTGCATCGAATAAAGGGGACTCCCCATGACCATCACCACTATTTCCAGCCGCGAATTTAATCAAGACACAAGCGGTGCCAAAAAAGCGGCCCGGCAAGGGCCGGTTTTTATCACCGATCGCGGCAAACCTGCCCATGTACTGCTAAGCATTGAGGACTACCAGAAATTGACAGGTCTCAATGCCGACATCGTGGACCTGCTGGTGATGCCGGAAGCGGCCGATATGGAATTCGAAACCGAACGTGCCGTGATCACTCATCGACCCGTGGACCTCTCTTGATGTATCTACTCGACACCAACGTAATCTCTGAACTTCGTAAACCCCAGGCGGATGCAAATGTCGTGGCCTGGGCAAAAAGTGTCATGGCGCCCCACCTGTTTATTTCAGCGATTACGTTGAAGGAATTGGAAACCGGAGTGCTGCGCATTGAGCGCCGCGACCCCACGCAAGGGAAGGTACTGCGCACATGGCTCAAGCGGCATGTGATGCCCGCGTTCGATGCCCGGATCCTGCCAATCGACGCAGCTGTCGCCTTACGCTGTGCGCGCCTGCATGTACCCGACCGCGCCAATGAAAGTGACGCGCTGATCGCTGCGACCGCCCTGGTCCATGGGCTCACGGTGGTCACGCGCAACGTCAGTGATTTCAAATCCAGCGGTGTCCCGCTGATTAATCCCTGGGACGAATGACCGTCCCACTCGCAAAAACCGACCATACTTGCCAAGTCAATTGATCCAGATCACGTACACCATCAATTGATTTCCCCCAACGCGACCAAAGGTCGCACCCTTTGCGCACTATCGGGGGCGTATCATTACGCCACTGCAACACCCCTAATTTGACCCCGGTTGGCACGTACTGGCCGAGGCAAATCTCCACCGCCGTGGGATGCAATGATGAGCGACCAAATACCGGTACATGACGTTACCCCGCCTGCCAAACACTCGACCACTACCGTCGATCTCTATGCCCCGCGTGAGAAAATCTACACCCGCGCGTTCACCGGCCTGTTCCGCAATTTGCGCATGCTCGGCGGCGCTGCGTTGTTCCTGCTCTACTTCGGCACGGTGTGGCTGAACTGGGGTGGCCACCAGGCCGTATGGTGGAACCTGCCGGAGCGTAAGTTCTTCATTTTTGGTGCGACCTTCTGGCCCCAGGACTTCATTCTGCTGTCGGGCATCCTGATCGTCGCCGCGTTCGGCCTGTTCTTCATCACGGTGTACGCCGGCCGCGTGTGGTGTGGTTATACCTGCCCGCAAAGTGTGTGGACGTGGATCTTCATGTGGTGCGAAAAAGTCACCGAAGGCGACCGTAACCAGCGCATCAAACTGGATAAAGCGCCAATGGGCGCCAACAAATTCCTGCGCAAATTCAGCAAGCACAGCCTGTGGCTGCTGATCGGCTTTGTCACCGGCATGACCTTCGTCGGCTACTTCTCGCCGATCCGCGAACTGGTGTTCGACTTCTTCACCGGCCAGGCCGATGGCTGGTCGTATTTCTGGGTCGGCTTCTTCACCCTCGCCACCTATGGCAACGCCGGCTGGCTGCGCGAACAGGTGTGCATCTACATGTGTCCGTACGCGCGTTTCCAGAGCGTGATGTTCGACAAGGACACCCTGATCGTCTCCTACGACCCACGCCGTGGCGAACTGCGTGGCCCGCGTAAAAAAGGGATCGACTACAAGGCCCAGGGGCTGGGCGACTGCATCGACTGCACAATGTGCGTGCAAGTGTGCCCCACCGGCATCGACATCCGCGACGGCCTGCAGATCGAGTGCATTGGCTGCGCCGCGTGCATCGACGCCTGCGACAACATCATGGACAAGATGGAGTACCCACGCGGCCTGATCAGCTACACCACCGAACACAACCTGTCCGGGCAGAAAACCCATAAGCTGCGCCCTCGCCTGATCGGTTACGCCTTGGTGTTGCTGGCGATGATCAGCCTGTTGGCCGCTGCGTTTTTCATGCGCTCACTGGTGGGCTTCGACGTGAGCAAGGACCGCGTGCTCTACCGCGAGAACGCCGAAGGCCGCATCGAAAACGTCTACAGCCTGAAGATCATGAACAAGGACCAGCGTGACCATACCTACGTGCTCGACGCCGCCGGCCTGCCGGATCTCAAGCTGCAAGGCCGTCGTGAGATCAAGGTGGCTGCCGGCGATATCGTCAGCATGCCGGTAGAGCTGTCGAGTGCGCCGGAACAACTGCCGTCGAGCACCAACGAGGTGAAATTCATCCTCACCGATGCCGATGACGCCAGCGTCCACATTGAAGCCAAGAGCCGATTCATCGGCCCACAAGTTCGATAAAGAGAGAACGGAACAATGCCCCTAGCCACTGCCGCAAGCCCTTGGTACAAGCACCTCTGGCCCTGGATCATCATCGGCATCCTCGCCTGCTCGGTGACCTTGACCTTGTCCATGGTGACCATCGCGGTGAACAACCCGGACAACCTGGTCAACGACAACTACTACGAGGCCGGCAAAGGCATCAACCGCTCCCTCGACCGCGAACGCCTGGCCCAGACCCTGCAACTGCGCGCCAAGCTGCACCTGGATGAACTGACCGGCGAGGTCGAGCTGAACCTCACCGGCTACAGCAACCCGAACACCCTGGAACTGAACCTGATCTCCCCGACCCAGCCGGAGAAGGACCGCAAGATCAACCTGACCCGCAGCGACAGCGAACCTGGCCGCTACATCGGCCAGGTCACCGACAAGGTCGAGGGCCGCCGCTTCGTGGAACTGCTCGGCGTGGAAGGCGACAAGACCTGGCGCCTGTTCGAAGAAGAAGAGGTCAGCCACGACAAAGACTTGCTGTTGGGGGATGAGCCGCTGCAGGGCGCCGAAGACCTGAAAAAATAAAGCCGCGCTTCGCGCATCGGGGGCAAGCCCCCTCCCACATTTTGAATGTATTCACAGATCAAAGGTGGGAGGGGGCT
>NZ_JADDUM010000389.1 GCF_015163715.1 Pseudomonas cyclaminis | reverse complement strand
CATGGCCACGGCGAAGATGGTCAGCGGGATATCGAATTCTTTAAACAGCTTGAGGATGCGCCACACGCCGGCACGGCTGCCGTATTCGTACAGCGACTCCATGCTCATGTTGCGCGCGCCTTGCAGCGGTTGGGCCGAGACCATTTCCGAGAGGAAGGCTTCGGACTCTTTGTCGCCGTGCAAGATATTGCGCTCACCGCCTTCTTCGTAGTTGAGTACGAAAGACAGCGCGATGCGTGCCTTGCCCGGCCAGTGGGGGTGAGGAGGGTTACTGCCGTAACCGATCAGGTCGCGTGGGTAGTCAGCGCTCACTGCAGTCTTCCTTCTTGTTCGTGGTCATTCATGTGGCGGCCGGGCAGTGAAAAGACTGGGTGGCGTCACAGCGATGGGCTGATTGTATACAACTTGTCGGTCACTTTGTAAGCCTGTATTTCTGCATTTTTTCCAGACGGCTGTCATGGCTTGGCACTGCAAGAAACTTGCCTGGTTGGTCAATAAAAGGATGAAAGGACGTTTGAAAGCAAGGCTTACTGAGAATCCAGCGCAAGAATCTTCCCGCGAAACCGCCGGTAAAGTTTTGTAATTTTTATTGTG
>NZ_JADDUM010000388.1 GCF_015163715.1 Pseudomonas cyclaminis | reverse complement strand
TTCTCGGTTCCACTGGGCTGTTCGGCGTGGTGCTCAAGCCAATCGCCGAGCAGCAAACCAAGACCTTTCTCGAAAGCCTGCAGCTGTTCGCCATGGGCGCCAGTTGGGGCGGTTTTGAAAGCCTGATCCGCCAGCAGCAACGCCACCCTTCGGCACAGATTGAACCCGGCGTATTGCTGCGCCTGCATGTGGGCCTTGAAGCCGTCGAAGACCTGATCGCCGACCTGCAACAAGGCCTGCAACACCTGAACGTCACCCCAAGGAGTCTGCCATGAGCCAACCACTGCCCACCCACTACAGCATTTGCCCGTTGCTGGTCGCGTCCAACATCGCCGTGGAACTCGGCTGGCTGGACGAGGAATACCAGCGCGTCGGCGCCGAAGCGATCTACCTGCGCTCGTTGCCCGACAACCAGGGCTGGCTGCCGCACTTCACCCATGGCGAGTCGAGATTGATCCGCGATGGCGGCGCCGTGCCCGCGCTGTGGGCCCGCGCCGACCAGGCCGA
>NZ_JADDUM010000387.1 GCF_015163715.1 Pseudomonas cyclaminis | reverse complement strand
AAGGCTGATCTATTTTGACTGAGTCTCTCCGCAACCCACTGACCCTCTACCTGACCCGTTTGGCACCTTCCAGCCAACTGACCATGCGCTATGTATTGCAGGACGCTGCCGACCGCCTGGGCTTCGAAGACATCAACCTTGAAGACATCGACTGGCACCTGCTGCAACCCGAACATGTCATCGCCCTGGTGGCCGCCTTGCGTGAAGACGGCTACGCGCCGAACACCTCTTCGCTGTATGTAAACGCGGTGCGCGGGGTGATGAATGAGGCCTGGCGCCTGAGTCTGATCAGTCAGGAACACTTGTTGAAAATGCGCACGGTCAAGCCCGCGTCCGGTACGCGGCTGGGCCAGGGTCGCAACCTGCGGCGCACGCTGATCCGCGAAATGATGGAAGTCTGCGCCGCCGACCCTCGACCTCAGGGGCTGCGGGATGCGGCCGTAATCGGCATTCTCTACGGCTCAGGGATGCGCAAGTCGGAATCGGTCAACCTCGACCTGGCGCAGATCAACTTCGACGAACGCAGCTTGCGGGTGATCGGCAAAGGCAACAAAGAACTGATCAAGTACGCCCCGGACTGGGCGTTTGCCAAGCTGCAGGCCTGGTTGGCGTTTCGGCGTGACCAGCTCAAGGAGGGCGAGCAGGACGACAGTTTCCTGTTCAATCGCATCCGTCGGGGCAGCCATATCACCCGGGAACGCATCACCAAACATGCGATTTACTACATTGCCCGCCAACGCGGGGAGCAGGTGGGGGTAAAGATCATGCCCCACGATTTTCGCCGTTCGTTCATCACGCGGGTGATCGAGGAACATGACCTGTCGATTGCGCAGAAACTGGCGCATCACACCAATATCCAGACCACCGCCAGCTACGACGTGCGTGACGACAACGAACGCCGCCGAGCCGTAGACCGGTTCGACCTGTAGCGAGCGGGCTTGCCCGCGAAGCGGTTCCAACATTTACCGACGCAGTATCACTGAATAAACTCGGCAGCTTTATTGGGGCTGCTCCGCAGC
>NZ_JADDUM010000386.1 GCF_015163715.1 Pseudomonas cyclaminis | reverse complement strand
CGGCGGCGCCCAAGGTTTTGACAAGCAGGTGTGGAAGGCCGAGTCGGTCAAGGACAAGGGCTCGGTCGGCGTGAAGCTGAGCTATCTGTCCAAGGACGGTGAAATGGGCTTCCCCGGCAACCTGAAGACCGAGGTCACCTACCGCCTCAACGACAACAACGAACTGCACATCGACTACACCGCCACCACCGACAAACCCACGGTGCTCAACCTGACCAACCACAGCTACTTCAACCTGGCCGGCGCGGGCAACGGCGACATCCTCAAGCAGGTCGCTACCTTGCATGCCAGCCATTACACGCCGGTGAATGCCACGTTGATCCCGACGGGCGAGCTGGCGCCGGTCAAAGGCACCCCGATGGACTTCCTGAAACCGACGCCGATCGGCCAGCACATCAAAGCCGATCATCCGCAGCTCAAGTTTGCCGAGCCCAAGCAAGGCGGGTTTGACTTCAACTGGGCGCTGGATACCCAGGGCAACGTCAAACAGCTTGCCGCCGAGGTGCATGACCCTGAGTCGGGCCGGCGCTTGCAGCTGTACACCAGCGAACCGGGAGTGCAGTTCTACACCAGCAACTTCCTGGATGGTTCGGTGAAGGGTAAAGGCGGCAAGACTTACCTGCACTGGAGCGGGTTTACCTTGGAGACGCAGCATTTTCCGGATGCGCCTAACCAGCCGACGTTTGCTTCGACCCGTTTGAATCCAGGGCAGACTTACAGCCAGAACACCGTGTTCAAATTCTCCGCCGATTAAAACTGTGGGAGGGGGCTTGCCCCCGATAGCGGTGGGTCA
>NZ_JADDUM010000385.1 GCF_015163715.1 Pseudomonas cyclaminis | reverse complement strand
GGTCATTTCCTCGACGCTGTTGGGGAACTGGTCGGTGTCCCAGCCGTTCTGCGGGTCGCCACTGGTTGGCGTCGATGCTGGCCGAAGATGCCCAGGGAGACGGCGGTGGCAATCTCGTGATGGAAACTGTGCCCGGCCAGGGTCGCGTGGTTGGCCTCGATATTCACCTTGATCTCATGTTCCAGGCCGTATTCGTGCAGGAAGCCGAACACCGTGGCGCTGTCGTAATCGTATTGGTGCTTGGTCGGCTCCTGGGGCTTGGGCTCGATCAGTAGGTCGCCCTTAAAGCCGATCTTGTGCTTGTGCTCCACCACCATGCGCATAAAGCGCCCAAGCTGTTCGCGCTCACGCTTGAGGTCGGTATTGAGCAGGGTTTCATAGCCTTCACGGCCGCCCCACAGCACATAGTTGGAACCCTTGAGCCGCAGGGTGGCGTTCATCGCGCTGTACACCTGGGCGGCGGCGTAGGCGAACACTTCCGGGTCCGGGTTACTGGCGGCACCGGCGGCGAAGCGCGGGTTGCTGAAGCAATTGGCGGTGCCCCACAGCAGTTTGATGCCGGTCTGTTCCTGGTGGCGCTCCAGGTGGTCGACCATCTGCGCGAAGTGCTGGCGATACTCCTTGAGCGAGCTGCCTTCGGGCGCCACGTCG
>NZ_JADDUM010000384.1 GCF_015163715.1 Pseudomonas cyclaminis | reverse complement strand
CGTTTGTGGAGCCGCCGGCCGGCGCACAATACCAGCAGAACACCCGGGCGATTGGCCACTGGCTGGACCAGCTGCAAGGCAGCTCTCCCCAGCAAATTACTCACGCGCTGTTCAAGCAGATGCAGGGCGCGAAGCGTCGGGGCGATGCACAGTGTTTCAACGCGCAGACCGTGTTGCTGGAACTGATGGTAAACAGCAACCTCGCCCTGGACCTGGCGAGCTACTCGGCCTTGGTGTGCGCCGCTTCCAGGCGCCAGGCCGGTTCCTGATGGGCTTGCCCAGCACCTGACAGGCTCACGGCGACGCGGTTGAGCAGCAACTCGGCGTTGTACTTGGGCACCAGCGCGCACACCAATAAAAACACCAGTCCACCGCCCATGAGCCCTGGGGAAAGCTTGATGTTCGCCGCGTCAATGCGCCAAAGAAACGCAAGGGCGGCTGTCGAACCCAGCATGGCACCGGCGAGGGCCTCATTCAGAGGATGTATATAAGGCGCTACACAATAAGCACTGAAGCCCAGACTCAGGGTTAATCCCACTAACGCCGCCGGCCAACGCCATCC
>NZ_JADDUM010000383.1 GCF_015163715.1 Pseudomonas cyclaminis | reverse complement strand
ATCCCAGCGTTGTTCGAGCAATATCAGGTCAAGACCGGCCTGGCCCCGCGTGTGCTGCAACAGGCCATGAGTGATGTGGCCGACGAGTTGGGCGTGCCGATGCTGGCGCCGGTGGAGAGCGCCTTGCTCACCGAAAAGGACTGGGGCCAGCGCCTGGAACTGGCATTGCGCCGCCGCGATCCGCAGATCGATTTGTCCCGTGCGCGCCTGCAAACCTTCGGCGAGCATTGGTTCGCTGGCGTGCCGGCCAACGCGCCATTGGTGGCCGCCGTGCGTGCGCTGAAACGAGCCGGGTTCCGCGTGGGCATCCTGACCAACAACGTGGTGGAGTGGGAGCAGCATTGGCGGGCGATGGTGGGCTTGGACGAGGTGGTCGACCTGATCGTCGATTCCAGCCAGGAAGGCACGCGCAAGCCGGAAGCGGCGTTCTTCAAGGTGGCCACCGCACGTTCAGGCGTCGCTGCGGCTAACAGTTTGCTGATCGATGACGTGGCCGAAAACATCGACGCCGCCGCCGCGCTGGGCTGGCAGGTGCTGCACTTTATCGACAACCATCAGGCCCTCGCCCAGTTGCAGCGCCTGACCGGTGTGAGCCTGTTGCAACCTGTTGGGGAGCCTGCCTGATGAATATCGCCGTGATTGCCACCCCGCATGTCACCGTGGCGCGCATCCCCAACCTGGATGCGCCGCCCGGCCTATCAACCCGCCAGCCCGGCCAATCGGCTTGCCCAGGATCCTGCCTGCCCAGCGGCCACCTGGCTTATCACCTGACCCCGTTATCGAACACGTGCAGGCGTTGCTGCTGGACAACCGCGCCATTCG
>NZ_JADDUM010000382.1 GCF_015163715.1 Pseudomonas cyclaminis | reverse complement strand
CTTGGCGATCGGCTCGGCCGGTTTTGGCCCGGTGACATACGCCAGGCTGATCATCGCCAACGCGCCCACCGGCAAGGTCCATGCATATTTCTGGCTGTTGTGACGCGTGTTGAAGTAGTGCCGCACCAACACTGCCGCCACCGCGATACCGGCCAGGATCAGCCAGTTGTATTGACTGCCGTAGGTGCTCGGGAAGTGGTTGCTGATCATGATGAACAGCACCGGCAAAGTGAAGTAGTTGTTGTGGCGTGAACGCAGCAAACCCTTGGCCGGCAGGGCCGGGTCCGGCGTGCGGTTCTCGGCGATGGCCGCCACCAGCGCGCGCTGCGCCGGCATGATGATGCGGAACACGTTGCCCACCATGATGGTGCCGATCACCGCACCGACGTGCAGGTAGGCGCCACGGCCGCTGAACACTTTGCTGAAGCCATAGGCTGCCGCAATCAACAGCACAAACAGGATAAAACCGAGCAGGGCAGGGCGTTTGCCCAAGGCCGAGTCGCAGAGGAAGGAGTAGATGAACCAGCCGGCGAACAGTGAGCC
>NZ_JADDUM010000381.1 GCF_015163715.1 Pseudomonas cyclaminis | reverse complement strand
TGCGTTGGTGTCGCGGATCAAGATCATGGCCCAGCTCGATATCGCCGAAAAACGCCTGCCCCAGGACGGACGCATTGCCTTGCGCGTGGCCGGGCGGCCGATTGATATTCGGGTGTCGACAGTGCCCACCGGGCACGGCGAGCGCGTGGTGATGCGTTTGCTCGACAAGCAGGCCGGGCGTTTGCAGTTGGAAACCCTGGGCATGGAAGCGCAGTTGCTGGCGCGCCTCGATACGTTGATCCGCCAGCCCCACGGCATCGTGCTGGTCACCGGGCCGACCGGCAGCGGCAAGACCACCAGCCTTTATGCGGCGTTGGCGCGGTTGGACGCGAGCACCAGCAATATCCTCACCGTGGAAGACCCGGTGGAGTATGACTTGCCGGGCATCAGCCAGATCCAGGTCAACGCCAAGATCGACATGACCTTCGCGCTGGCACTGCGGGCGATCCTGCGCCAGGACCCGGACATCATCATGATCGGCGAAATCCGCGACCTGGAGACCGCGCAAATCGCCGTGCAGGCCTCGCTCACCGGGCACCTGGTGCTGGCCACCTTGCACACCAACGACGCGGTTTCCGCCGTCAACCGCTTGATCGACATGGGCGTCGAGCCGTTCCTGTTGGC
>NZ_JADDUM010000380.1 GCF_015163715.1 Pseudomonas cyclaminis | reverse complement strand
GCTGGCCGAGGATGCCGCCGGTACTGCCGGAATTGCGGTTGCTCAGCTGTTGGCCATGGGTATCCACGCGCAGGTCCGACTTGGCCTGCATGATGCCGCCATCGTTGATCAACGCGCCGCTGTCGACGCCCAGCGTATCGCTGGCGTTGACGGTGCCTGCGCTGTTGTCGAGCTGCTGGCCATGGGTATTGAGCAGCAGTTGCGCGCCGGTGATCACGCCACCCTGGTTGTTCAGGCCAAGTGCGTTGAGGGTCAGCGCCTTGGCCGCCTCCAGACGCCCGCCACGGTTGTCGAGCACGCCGGTGTCGCTGTTGACGATCAGGTCGGCGGCCACCGAACCGAGGGTGCCGCCCTGGTTCAGCAGGCTGTCGGTCTTGACCGTCAGGGTTTGCGTGGCGGCGACGGTGCCGTTGGCGTTGTTCAACTGCGCGGCCTTGATTCCCAGCGCGCCGCCGGCGGTGATCTGCCCGCTGCTGTTGTCGAGGATGCCGCCGTCGAGG
>NZ_JADDUM010000038.1 GCF_015163715.1 Pseudomonas cyclaminis | reverse complement strand
AAATTCCCCGGTGCCAGGCTGGCAATACACCCAATGTGGGAGGGGGCTTGCCCCGATAGCAGTGTGTCAGCCAGCCTGTCCGGTACTGATCCACCGCCATCGGGGGCAAGCCCCCTCCCACATTTTGACCATAGTGTTAATAAGGTCGGGTCAGATGCCTTGGCTACGCAACCAACTCATCAACTGCGGCAACGGAAACGCGCCGCTCTGGCGAGCCACTTCGCGGCCGTTCTTGAACAGAATCAAACTGGGAATCGAGCGAATCCCCAACTGTGCCGACAACTGCTGATTGGCCTCGCTGTCCAGCTTGGCCAACCGACACTTGCCCTCCAGCTGCCCGGCCGCCTGTTCAAACACCGGCGCAAACGACTTGCACGGCCCGCACCAGTCGGCCCACACATCGACCAGAAGCGGCAGGTCGCCTTTGATCTGGCTGGCGTAATCGCCTTGTTTCAGCTCAAAAGGCTTATTCAACAACACCTGTTGCTTACAACGCCCGCATTTGGGCGCATCTCCCAGGCGTTCGCCGGGGATGCGGTTGAGGCCGTTGCAATGAGGGCAAGGGATGACGAGAGGTTCGGACATTGAGGGCTCCTTGGAAGTGGCCAATGGCACTGTATTTGGAGTCGGGGGCTAGGTTTATCAAGTCAGGCAGAAGCGACTCATCCGCTCACAGTTTTGCCCATGTCGAAGCGAGATTGTCTATCTAGGCTGCTAGAGCTGGTTTTGTCTTGAACCATTGGTCTGCTTGTGGCTATAGCAAATTGCGATAGTCGCAATTCGGGTTTAGCCTCCATAGCACGATGCGATAAGGATGTTGCATGCGAGTCATCAGTGAAAAAAGGATTTGGGAAGCAAAGGAAAAATGGCCCCGTTCCGCAGCGGCTTTGGATCAGTGGTATCGCATCATCAAGCGAAATTCCCCCAAAGACTTTGCGGCGATGAAAACCATGTTCCCCGCCACCGATAAGGTCGGAGCGGTTCATGTGTTTGATATTGGAGGCAACAAGCTCAGGTTGATTGCTCGCGTGGAGTATCAGGTGCAGCACGTTTACATCAAGCACCTGCTTGATCACCGCGATTATGAGAAAGACAAATGGAAGGAAAAAAACAGATGAGCGCGCTTATGCGAGTCGCGGTCGAACACTGGCAATTCGTTTCGCCAGTACTACGAAAGCCGGAAAACGAGGCAGACTACGACGCGATGGTAGGCTGCCTGGAAGAGTTATTGAGCCTAATCGGTGAAGATGAGGACAGCCCGCTGATGAGTTTGGTGGACATCCTCAGCGATTGGATCGAAGCCTATGATCATGAGCACCGGCCAATGCCCGTCGCCAGTGGTGTAGATGTGCTGCGCTATATGATGCGCGAGCACAACCTCACCCAGAGCGACTTGCCAGGCGTTGGTGCTCAATCGGTTGTGTCCGAAGTACTGAGCGGCAAGCGCCAGCTCAACGTGCGGCAGATTCGTTGGCTGGCGGAGCGTTTCGGTGTGTCAGTGGAAACCTTTATCTAAAGGTTTCACGACGAACAACTGATCTCCAAATGCTTGCCCCAATCCGGTGGCCGCTGTGCGTACTGTTCCATCCCCGCTTGCTCCTCAAACGGCTTGGAAAGCACCTCATGCAACCGTCGCACTTCGCTGTAGTCGCTTGATTCGGCAGCGGTGATGGCGTTTTGTGCGAGGTAGTTACGCAGGATGTACAGCGGGTTCACGGCATGCATCCTCTCGCGGCGCTGCTCCTCGCTGTAGTCCCCATCCCGTGCGACACGTTCCTTGTACTGCTCGGCCCAGGCGTCGAACCCGGCCATGTCGACAAAATCATCGCGCAACCGCGCTACGGCCAGCGCCGCAGACTCATCCCCCAGGCGGCGGAAGAACAGCGTGTAATCCACGCCGCTGTTCTGCATCAATTTCAGCAGCCGTTCCACCAGCTTCTGGTCATCCTCTTCGGCAGTGGTCAGCCCCATGCGTCGGCGCATCAAATCCAGGTAATGGGCCTGATACAGCGGCAGGTACAGGCCCAGCGCCTCCTTCAGGGCATCGACACTGATAAACGGCGTCAATGCCTGGGCCAGCGCGCTGAGGTTCCACTGGCCAATCGGCACTTGGTTGCTAAACGAGTAGCGCCCTTCATGGTCGGAATGGTTGCAGATGAAGTGCGCGTCAAAATCATCCAGAAACGCAAACGGCCCGAAGTCAAAGGTAATGCCCAGGATCGACATGTTGTCGGTGTTCATCACACCATGGCAGAAGCCATAGGCCTGCCATTTGGCGATCATCTCGGCATTGCGTTCGACGATTTCGCGGAACATCGCGAGGTAGGGTTCAGGCTGTTCCTTGCACTCGGGGTAGTGCAGTGAAAGCACGTGCTCGGCCAGTTCCGCCTGCTGCTCTGGTTTCTTGGTGTAGTAGAAATATTCGAAATGCCCGAAGCGGATATGGCTCGGCGCCAGGCGCAGCACCATCGCCCCGCGTTCCTGTTTTTCGCGCCATACCGGCGTGCTGGAGCCGATCACGCACAGCGCACGGCTACTGGGGATGCCCAGCGCGTGGAGTGCTTCAGAAGCAAGAAACTCACGAATCGACGAGCGCAAAACCGCACGGCCATCGCCCATCCGCGAGTAAGGCGTCATTCCGGCGCCCTTGAGGTGCAGGTCCCAATGCTCGCCGGCCTCGTTGTACACCTCGCAGAGCAACAACCCTCGGCCATCGCCCAGCTGTGGCGTATAGCCACCGAACTGGTGCCCGGAGTAGACCATCGCACGCGGCTCAGCTTCGGCCCACAGCTTGTGGCCGCCGAACAGCTCGGCAAATACCGGCGTTTCGGCCACTGCCGGGTCGAGGTCGAGCAGGGCCATGGCGGCATCGCTCGCCACGACAAGGCGCGGCTCGTCGAGGGGCTCGGGCAAAACGTGGGTTGAAAACGCGTCGCCCAGGCGTGCGAAGCGGTTGTCGAAGGTCAGTTCGTCGAGGGCTTTCACCGGCCATCTCCAGCAGAATGTCCGAGCATTCTGCTGGGGATAGGGCGTTTAGTCGAGTTTGCTCGTGGCGGTTCCGGTGCGTCGTCGACTTTGCCGGGCGGCGGCTCGGGGGCGTCCTGCTCTGCGGCAGGCGCGGCGATGGTCTTGCGATCATCCTCCACCGGCACCAGTTTGTACTCCTGGCCGTGCATGTTCTTGAGGTACACCTCCATCTGCCGGAACGAGATGTTGATGTGCTGCTTCTTGAACTCGCGGTTGATATAGCGGTTGACCTCGTCCAGCACCGGGTTGCGGTCACCGAGGTCGCGCACGTGCATGCGCAGCTCGTGGTCGAGGGTGCTTTCGCCGAAGTTGAGGAAGTACACGTGAGGTTCCGGTTCCTTCAGAACCCGTGGGTTTTCCCTGGCAGCCTTGAGCAGCAATTCCTTCACCAGGTCCAGATCAGAGCCGTAGTCCACGCCCAGCTTGAGGGTGACGCGGGTAATGGTGTCGGTCAGCGACCAGTTGATCAGTTGCCCGGTAATGAACGTCTTGTTCGGGACAATGATGTCCTTGCGGTCGAAGTCGGTGATGGTGGTGGCGCGGATGCGGATCTTGCTCACCGTGCCCGACAGGTTGCCGATGGTGATGGTGTCGCCGATACGCACCGGGCGTTCGAACAGAATCATGATGCCGGAGATGAAGTTGGCGAAGATCTCCTGCATGCCGAAGCCCAGGCCCACCGACAGTGCGGCCACCAGCCATTGCAACTTGTCCCAGCTCACGCCGAGGGTGGACAGGGTAGACACGAAGCCCACGCCGGCAATCACATAGGACAGCAAGGTGGTGGTGGCGTAGGCGCTGCCCTGGGCCAGATCCAGCTTGGACAGTACCAACACTTCCAGCAGGCCGGGCAGGTTGCGCGCCAGGGCGAAGGTGATGCCGATGATGATCAGCGCACCGAGCAAGTCGCCGATGCTGATAGGCACCATGCTGATATTCGCACCCGTGCCGCTGGTGTACTCGTACAGCGTGACGTTATCCAGGTAGGAAAACACCGAGATCAGGTCCGACCACACCCAGTACAGCGCGGCGATAAAGCCGCCGAGCAGGGCCAGGCGAATCAGGCGCATGGACTGTTCGTTGACCTGTTCGATGTCCAGGGTCGGTTCTTCGATCACGGCTTCGCCATCACCGGCTTCCTTGGCGGCCTGGCGTTTGGCCAGGGCTCGGGCATAGGCCAGGCGTCGGGCGGCGACGCCCAGGCCACGCACGAAGGTGGCTTCGATCACCAGCCAGAACATCAGCAGGTACAGGGTGTTGATCAACCGGTCGCTGAGTTTCAGGGCGGTGTAGTAGTAGCCGAAGCACACGGCAATAAACAGCGCGATGGGCAGTGCGGTAAACAGCAGGCCCACGGCTTTGCGGAACAGCGAGGCTTTTTCGTGGGTCGGGCTGTGCAGCAGCAGGCGCCCGAGCAGCCACGCCATCAGCGCATAGCACGTCAGGACCACGCCGATGCCCAACACGTCGTCGGCCAGTGCCGCCGGTTGATGCTCGGCAATCGCCACCACGGCCACCAGGGCCAGTACGACCAGGCCGAGTTTACGCACCCAGCCTTGCAGGAATTCGACCTGGGGTTTTTCCCAGCGAAAGTGCAGTTCCGCCACGCCGCCCGGCGCCAGGATGCGGTAGGCGGTGTAGAACACCAACCACGCCTGGGCGATCTGCAACAGCGCCGCGCCCAGGTTGGCGTTTTGCCCACGGGCGTCGATTTGCAGCGCATAACCGCACAGCGCCAGGCCCAGGGCTACCGGCATCGCCAGCAGGATATTCACCAGGATCGCCTGCGGCGTGTGCCACTGGCTGTCGCGCTTGAAGTGGCCGATGTCCTGGTGAACCTTTTTCAGGCGGGCGTACAACGCGGTGCGCCGCCACAGCAGGAAACCGATCAACAGCAACAGCGGCAGGAACAGCAACGGGCGCTGGGTCAGGCCGTCATACAGTTCGCTGACGCTGGAGGCCCAGGGCAGGGTGGTGACTTGCTTGCTCAGGTGCGCCGGCACAGTCTCCAGCCACTCGGTGTCCAGCGGCTTGTTGCTCGGGATCCAGAACATCTGCTCGTCGAGCGTGGCGCGCAGGGTGGTGGCGGTGCTGAGCAGTTGTTTCTGGTTGAGTTGCAGGGTGATGGATTCGTTGAGCAGTGCACTCAGCTCGCGGCTCAGGCGCTCCAACAGGTCGCTGCGGGTGACCGCCAGTTCCAGCAGGGTGCGGCGCAGTTGCGGGGTGACGTCGTCCGGTGGCTGGTTGGCCAGCAGGTTGTCGACATATGTGCTGGGGGAACTGATCAGCTCGCGTTGCTGGTTGACCTCGAACTGATACAGGCGAATGTTGGCAATGTCGTCGGCCAGGTCACGGTCCACGGTCAGGCGCGGCAGTGCCTGTTTTTGCTTATACAGAATCTTCGACAGCAGCAGGCTGCCCTTGAGCACGTTGATCTGCTCGTCCAGCGCCGAGTCGCTCTGGGTCACGGTGTCCAGTTGCTGCTTGGTCTGCAGGTTCTTCTGGGTCAGGTCGTTGAGGCGGTCGGTGCTTTTGAGCAGGTAGTCGGATAGCTTCAGGTTGGCCGCGCTTTCCGTGGCCAACAGGCTGCTGCCGCCGGCCTTTTGCGCCTCGATGGACTGCTGGGTCACGGTCTGCTGGGACTGGGCCAGGCGCTTCTGGTTGATCAGGGTCTGCAGGTCCTGGATCTCTTGTTCCAGGCGCGCGATTTTTTCCACCACCAGGTCATGCTGGCTGTTTCCCAGGTCTTGCAGCTGGCTGTTGCCGGCCAGTTCCTGGCGGCGCAGGGGGATCAGGGCGTTGAGTGCGGCCAGCTCGGCATTCAGTTGGTTGCGTTGGTCGCTGTTAAGGGCTTTGCCATTGTCCTTGCCGGCCTTGAGCGTCGAATTGATCTGCAGGATGCGCGTCTGGCTGCTGCTGATTTCGGTTTGGGCGCGTTCGGGGCGGGTCTGGGCGGCGATGGTCAGGCTGTTGGCTTCGGCCAGGTCTTTTTGCAGGTCGCCTTGCTGGGTGGTGCGCTGCACCAGCAATTGCTCAAGCTGCGGCACCGGCAGCGTGGCATAGCGCTGGGCCACCGGGATGATTTTGGTGGCCTTGAGCCGGGTCAGCTCGCGCTGGTTTTCGCTGGTCTGGCGCGGGGCATCTTCCAGCTGGCGCTTGAGGTCGACCAGGCGCTGCTCGTAATCCTGCTGGTTGCCCAGGTACGTGAGGGTCTGCTGCAGGATGGTTTGCAGCGCCTTCATGTCGGCGTCGGGCAGCTTGCGGTCGGGCAGCTTATCCAGGGTTTGCTGGATGGCATCGGCGCTGGGCGGGTCGGCGGCGTAGACGCTGCCGACACAAAGGGTCAGGCCCAGCAGGGCAGTGGCGAGAAACGTGCGCAGGGTTGGCATAGACACCGGTCTTGCAAGGTGAAGAATCGGGAGCGTGCTGTCGCTCCGCAGTTTAGAGGAAGAGTCCGGGGCCCGGGCGACTTCCTTCGGGGAATCTGACGCCCACTTTGCCGATCTTGTTCCCGTCCATGACCGCGACGGTCCAGATGGTGTTGTTCCATTCCACCTGGTCGCCGACGATGGGGGCGCCGCCGACTTTCTGGGTGATGAAGCTGCTCAGCGGCATGTCCGGATCGATGCCCTCCAGCTTCAGGCCGTACAGGGCCGAAACCGCGCCCAGCTGGGCGTCGCCTTCCAGCACGAAGTCGCCGAAGAAGCGCAGATCGAGGCCGCGTTGCGGTGCCTGGCTGAACAGTTTGCCGAGTGCCGGCAGGTTGTGTTCATGGCCGATCACACAGAGCAGATCGTCGACTTCCAGCACCGTGCTACCCGACGGATGGAGCAGTTGCTGGCCGCGGAACAGTGCCGCAATCCGCGTGCCTTCGGGCATTTTCAGTTCACGCAGGGCCGCGCCGATGCACCATTTTTCGGCGCCCAGGCGGTAGACGAACAGCTCCCACTCGCTGGTGACGTGCACTTCCAGGGCTGCGCGGGAGATCGGCGCCGGGTCCGGCGGTACGGTCACTTTCAGCAACTTGGCCACCCACGGCAGGCTGGTGCCCTGCACCAGCAGCGACACCAGCACGATAAAGAACGCCAGGTTGAAGTACAGCTGCGCATGGGGCAGGCCGGCCATCAGCGGGAACACCGCGAGAATGATCGGCACCGCGCCGCGCAGGCCGACCCAGGCGATAAAGCCTTTTTCGCGGCCATGGAAGGCCTTGAATGGCAGCAGGCCGACCATCACCGACAACGGCCGCGCAAACAGGATCATCCACAGCGCCAGGCCCAGGGCCGGCAGGGCGATCGGCAGCAAGTCATGGGGCGTGACCAAAAGGCCCAGCACCAGGAACATGCCGATCTGTGCGAGCCAGGCCATGCCGTCGAGCATATGCAAAATGCCATGACGGCTGCGCACCGGGCGATTGCCGATCACCAGGCCGCACAGGTACACGGCGAGGAAGCCGCTGCCGTGCAAGGCGTTGGTCAGGGCGAAGACGAACAGACCGCCGGCGATCACCAGGATCGGATACAGGCCGGTGGCCAGGTTGATGCGGTTGACCATCTGCAGCATCAGCCAGCCGCCGCCCAGGCCAACCATGCCGCCGATGCCGAATTCGCGCACCAGATGGGTCAGCAGGCTCCAGTGCAGGCCGGTCTGGCCGCTGGCGAGCATGTCGATCAGGGTGACGGTGAGGAACACCGCCATTGGGTCGTTGCTGCCGGATTCGATTTCCAGGGTGGCGGTAACCCGTTCGTTCAGGCCCTTGCCGCCGAGCAGCGAGAACACCGCCGCGGCGTCGGTGGAGCCGACAATCGCGCCAATCAGCAAGCCTTGAATAATATTGAGGTCAAACAGCCAGGCTGCCGCCATGCCGGTGAGGCCGGTGGTAATCAACACCCCCACTGTGGCCAGGGACAACGCCGGCCAGAGTGCCACGCGGAAACTCGCCACCCGCGTGCGCAAGCCACCGTCGAGCAGGATCACGGCCAGTGCGAGGTTGCCCACCAGGTAGGCGGTCGGGTAGTTGTCGAAAATGATGCCGCCGCCATCGACGCCGGCGACCATGCCCACGGCCAGGATGATCACCAGGATCGGGATCCCCAGGCGCGACGAAAGAGAACTCACCAGAATGCTCGCACTCACCAGCAACGCGCCGATCAAGAACAGGCTGTTGATGGTCGTCGCATTCAAAGGCAGTACTCCATAAGCAAACAAGACGGGACGCAAACTGACCATGCAGTCTGCGTGCCAGGGATTCTAACCTGTTGAATTGCGGTGCTGTCAAAAAGCTTTTTCTGATTTGCGCATAACTAAATGTGGGAGGG
>NZ_JADDUM010000379.1 GCF_015163715.1 Pseudomonas cyclaminis | reverse complement strand
CCTCCCACACTTGATCTTCACCGGCCAACAGAAATCAGTCCCTGGCCAATGCCTCAATCGGGTCCAGCCGCGCCGCGTTCCGCGCTGGCACAAAGCCGAACACAATGCCGATCAGCGTCGAACAGGCAAAGGCCGTGACGATTGAGCCGACCGAAAACACCATCTCCCATTCCTTCACAAACAGCGAAAACAGAAACCCCAGCGCGTAGGACAGTGAGATACCAATCAAACCGCCGATAAGGCACACCATCACCGCCTCCACCAGAAACTGCTGACGAATATCCGATTGCCGTGCGCCCACCGCCATGCGGATGCCAATCTCGCGGGTACGCTCGGTGACCGACACCAGCATGATATTCATCACGCCAATCCCCCCCACCAACAATGAAATCACCGCGATCAACGACAACAGCAGCGCCAGGGAGCGGCTGGTTTTCTGAACCGTCTGCATGATGCTGTCGAGGTTGTTGGTGAAGAAATCCTTGGTGCCGTGGCGTTGCAGCATGAGCTTGTTGACGTTGTCTTCAACCACCTTGCTCGGCTGGCCGTCCTTGATGCGCACGGTGATGCTGTCCAGATGACGCTGGCCCAACAGGCGCCCCGCCGCTGTTTCGTAAGGCACCCACACGTTGAGCGCCTTGCTGGCGGCGAACATGTTTTTGTTGTCGGCCGTCACGCCGATCACCGTGCACGGCAGGTTGCCCACCAGGATCACCTGGCCCAGCGGGTCCACGTTCGGGCCGAACAGGCGGTGACGGGTATTGTGGTCGATCACCACCACCTGGGCCTGGCGCCGGGCATCGCTTTCGCTGAAGGCAATACCGGCTTCGAGCTTCAGGCCCTTGACCTTGAAGTAGCGGTCGCTGACACCGTTGACCTGGGCGTCCAGGTCGATATTGCCGTAGCGCAGCAACAGGCTGCGGCCCACCACCGGCGTGGCGCTGTCCACGTAGTACAGCTGGTTCAGCGCATCCACATCCGATGGCATCAGGGTTTCGATGGCCGAGGCGCGGCTGTCGCCGAAACTGGTGCCGGAAAAGATATCGATGGTGTTGCTGCCAATCGCCTGGATGTCCTTGAGCACATAGCGCTTGGCGCCTTCGCCGATAGCCGAGATCGACACCACCGAGGTGATGCCGATGACGATGCCAAGCATGGTCAGCAAGGTGCGCATGCGGTGTGACACCAGCGCGACCCAGGCCATGTTGAACGCTTCCTTGAACAGCCCCAGGCTCGCCACCAGCCGCCTTGCGCCGCTGCGCCGCGGCTCTATCGGCGCCTCGGCCGGCACGTCCAGGCCACTGCTGGCGTTGGCCTTGTCACTGATGATCTCGCCGTCGCAGACCTCGACAATGCGCTGGGCATTCGCCGCCACTTTCGGGTCATGGGTGACGATGATCACCGTATGCCCCGCCGCGTGCAGCTCGGCGAGGATGCGCATCACCTCCTTGCCGCTGTGGGTGTCGAGGGCGCCGGTGGGTTCGTCGGCGAGGATCACTTCACCGCCGTTCATCAAGGCCCGGGCGATACTCACCCGTTGCTGCTGCCCGCCCGACAACTGGCTGGGCCGGTGGGTGGTGTGGCTGGCCAGGCCCAGGCGTTCGAGCAATTGCCGTGCGCGACTGTGGCGTTGGCTCTCCGGCGTGCCCGCATAAATCGCCGGCATTTCCACGTTGTGCAAGGCACTGAGGTGCGCCAGCAAGTGGTAGCGCTGGAAGATGAACCCGAAGTAATCACGGCGCAGCTCCGCCAGTTGCTCATCGCCCAACGAGCGGGTTTCGATGCCATTGATTTTGTAACTGCCGGCGGTGGCGTAATCCAGGCCGCCGAGGATGTTCATCAAGGTGGATTTGCCGGACCCGGACGCGCCGATGATCGCGACCATTTCCCCGGCCTGAATCGTCAGGTCGATACCCTTGAGCGCAATGAATTCACGCTCGCCGGCCATGAAACTGCGGGTGATGCCCTTGAGTTCCAACAGTGGCTGGCTCATCCGTCAGTTCCCCGCCACGGCAGGCGACGCATCGCCGATCACCACTTTATCGCCCTCGGCCAGGCCGTCCAGGATCTGCACCTTGACGTTGTTGTTGATGCCGGTCTTCACATCCCGCGACACCGCCTTGCCCTTGGCATCCAGCACCCGCAGCGCATAACTGCCGTCCTGGTTGCGCGCCCCGAGTGCGGCCACCGGCACCATCAACGCGGCCTCGGCGGTGTCGAGCACGATGCGCACCTGGGCGGTCATGGCGATGCGCAGGCGGTGGTCAGGGTTGGGCACATCGAACAACGCGTTGTAGAACACCGCCGTGTTCTGCTTGGGCGTGCCGGCGGTCTGGGTTTCGAGGAAGTTCTGCGGCGCCGGCTCGGTGCCGCGCAGCTTGGCGTAGTAGCGTTTGTCGGCCTCACCGAGGATGGTGAAATACACCTGCTGGCCGGGGCTGATATGAATCACATCCGCCTCCGACACCTGGGCCTTGACCGTCATCGTGTCGAGGTCCGCAAGCTTGAGCAGCACCGGCGCCAGTTGGCTGGCGATCACGGTCTGGCCTTCCTGGGTGACGATGCCCACCACATCGCCGTCGATGGGCGCATTGATGCGGGTGTAGTCCAGGTTGATCTTGGCGGTGTCGATCTGGATATGCGCGCTTTTGATCTGCGCATCCAGGGCCAACAGATTGGCCTGCTGCACCTGGAAGGTCGATTCGGCGTCTTCAAAATCCTGGCGTGAGACCGATTCGTCATTCTGCAAGCCTTTGTAGCGCTCATACACCGACTTGGCCTGCCTGAGCTGCGCCGCCGTGGCCCGGCGTTGGGCCTGGAGGTTTTCCTCATCCACCTGGGCCTTGCGCAGGGTGTTTTGCAGGATCAGCGGGTCGATTTCGGCTAGCCATTGACCCTTCTTGACCTTGTCGCCGACCTTGACCTTGAGCGACTTCAACTGGCCGGAGACTTGGGCGCCGACGTCGACTTGCTTGATGCCTTCGAGCAGGCCGGTGGCTAGTACGGCGTTTTCGATATCGCCGCGTTCGGCGGTGGCGGTGAGGTACAGCGGTGCGTCGGCTGGGGCCTGGACGGTGTAGATGATCAGGCTGATGGCTACGGCCAGTACGGTGAATATGCCGATTTTGCGGATTTTAGAGTTTTGCATAGGTGACCATTTGATGAGGTTTGATCGGGTACATATCCGTTTCTGGGGTAACGGCGGCTTAT
>NZ_JADDUM010000378.1 GCF_015163715.1 Pseudomonas cyclaminis | reverse complement strand
GATCCCCTACTTTTGAGGGGCCGCTGCGCCGCCCAGCGCGGGGCAAGCCCGCTCACTACAACGTCATTGATCAGGCTTTCGTGCGTTTCGGCACACGCATTGCTTAACCCATTCATCTGCCCGTAAACAGGAGCAATCGTTACCCCCCGACTCAGAGCCGACCTCATAAGAAAGTAAGGACCAGGCCTGCTGGCACTCTGCGCCACAGGCTCATAAAAACATGCGTTTTTTAAAGCGGCAGTGCCACCCCCCCCACGCAACCCTGGGCACTGACAAGGTACTGGAATGGCTCGATCTTTCTTTGACGAAATGAATGACGCAAATGGCGTATGCCGTGCGCACTATCAGGATTTCTCCCGCTGGCTGGCCAACACGCCGCCGGAACTGCTGGCCCAGCGCCGCCGCGAGGCCGACCTGCTGTTCCACCGCGCCGGGATCACCTTCACCCTCTATGGTGACGAGCAAGACACCGAGCGCCTGATCCCCTTCGACATCATCCCCCGCAGCATCCCCGCCAGTGAATGGAGCGTGATCGAACGCGGCTGTATCCAGCGGGTCAACGCGCTGAACATGTTCCTCGCCGATATCTACCATGACCAACGCATCATCAAGGCCGGGATCATTCCGGCGGATCAAGTGCTGGGCAATGAGGGCTATCAGAAGGCCATGGTCGGGCTGGACCTGCACCGCGATATCTACTCGCATATTTCCGGTGTCGACCTGGTGCGCGACGGCGACGGCACGTACTACGTGCTCGAAGACAACCTGCGCACCCCCAGCGGCGTGAGCTACATGCTCGAAGACCGCAAAATGATGATGCGCCTGTTCCCGGAAGTGTTCGCCAGACAACGCATTGCACCGGTGGACCACTACCCCAACCTGCTGCTCAAGACCCTGAAAAGCTCCAGCCGCCTGGATAACCCCAACGTGGTGGTGCTGACCCCTGGCCGCTTCAACAGCGCATTCTTCGAACATGCGTTCCTGGCCCGGGAAATGGGCGTGGAACTGGTGGAAGGCGCAGACCTGTTTGTGCACGACCTCAAGGTCTTCATGCGCACCACCGACGGCCCCAAGGCGGTGGATGTGATCTACCGGCGCATCGACGATGCGTTCCTTGACCCCCAGGCATTCAACCCCGACTCGATGCTCGGCGTGCCTGGCCTGGTCGCGGCCTATTGCGCCGGCAATGTGGTGCTGGCCAACGCCATCGGCACTGGCGTGGCGGACGACAAGTCGATCTACCCCTATGTGCCGGCGATGATCAAGTTCTACCTGGACGAAGAGCCGATCCTGCAAAACGTGCCGACCTTCCAGTGCCGCAAGCCGGATGAGCTGTCCCACGTGCTGGCCAACCTGGGCGAATTGGTAGTCAAGGAAACTCAAGGCTCCGGCGGCTACGGCATGCTGGTCGGCCCCGCCTCCACCGCCGCCGAGATCGAGGACTTCCGGCAACGCATCAAGGCCCGTCCGCACGCGTACATCGCCCAACCGACCCTGAGCCTGTCCACCTGCCCGACCTTTGTCGAAAACGGCATTGCCCCCCGGCATATCGACCTGCGGCCCTTTGTGCTCTCGGGCAAGGAAACCCGCCTGGTGCCCGGTGGCCTGACGCGGGTGGCGCTGCGTGAAGGCTCGTTGATCGTCAACTCGTCGCAAGGCGGCGGAACCAAGGACACCTGGGTGGTGGAGGGCTGAATCATGTTGAGTAGAACCGCCGCAGATCTGTACTGGATGTCCCGCTACCTGGAGCGCGCCGAGAACCTGGCGCGCATGCTCGAAGTCAGTTACTCGCTGTCGTTGATGCCGCAAGCCGGGCACACCGACGGGCTCGACGAACTGGCCATGTCGCTGCTCAGCAGCGGCACCCTGGACAGCTACCTAGAACGCCATGAAACCCTGGACGCCGAGCGCATGCTGCACTTCTTCGCCCTCGACGAAGAAAACCCCGCCAGCATCTATAACTGCCTGCGCGCCGCCCGTGGCAACGCCCACGCCGTGCGCGGGCGCATCACCGCCGATATGTGGGAAAACCTCAACGCCACCTGGCTGGAAATGCGCAGCATCGCCGCCGGCGGCCTGGCGCGACACGGCATCAGCCACTTCTGTGACTGGGTCAAGCAGCGCTCGCACCTGTTTCGTGGGGCGACGTCCGGCACCATCATGCGTAACGACGCTTACCGGTTCATCCGCCTGGGCACCTTCGTTGAACGTGCGGACAACACCTTGCGCTTGCTGGATGCGCGCTACGAGATGTTTGGCGAAGAGTCGGAAGAAGTCAGCGACCTCTCGGCACGCGGGTATTACCAGTGGAGCGCCCTGCTCCGTGCGCTTTCGTCCTTCGAGGCGTATACCGAGCTGTACCCCAATGCGCTGAATGCGCGCTCGGTGTCCGAATTGCTGTTGTTACGCAGTGATGTACCGCGTTCGTTGCATGCGTGCATTGAGGAGTTGAGCCATATCCTGGCTGACCTGCCCGGCAGCTATGGCCGTGCGGCGCAGCGCCTGGCGGCGGAGTTCGAGGCACGGCTGCGCTATACCGGGATTGATGAAATTCTTGAAGATGGCCTGCACAGCCGCCTCACGGACTTTATCGACACCGTGCGGGAGTTGGCGCGGGCGATCCATAGTTCTTATCTGGAAGTGGTTTAGCGCTGGCGTAAAAAATCCAGCAGCAGCCGGTTGACCTGCGCGGCTTGCTCGTTCTGGATCCAGTGCCCGCAGTTGGCAAGAACATGCTGTTCCAACTGCGGGACTGAAGCCGGCATGCGCTTGAGGGTATGGGCCTCAAACACCCCTACCGGATCGCGATCACCGATCAGAAACAGCGTGGGTTGCAGCACCTGGCGACCAGCCAGGTGCTCGGTGCGTTGCCAGTTCCTGTCGAAGTTGCGATACCAGTTCTGCTCACGCCAGGAATGCCAGCATTCAGGGAAACCGTGCAGCAGCCAGATCGGCGGGCCCTGTTCGGGGCCGGCGATGTGAACACTTAATTCAATGCCGTTGACGGCGACGCGTTGCTCGGTGGATTGGCTCATGAGGCATAGGTATCTACACAACTCTTAAAGGTTGACACAGAACCCTGTGGTGAGCGGGCTTGCCCCGCGCTGGGCTGGCGCCAGAGCCCCATCAAGCCGCCCCCGTTTTTCCAGACAA
>NZ_JADDUM010000377.1 GCF_015163715.1 Pseudomonas cyclaminis | reverse complement strand
TCGCACCGTGGCCGAAGCGGGTCTGCACCATGTCGCGCAGGATGAAGACCAGGCGCCCCAGGCGGACCAGATCACATCCAGGTGCGGGGCGGTGGAGAAGGCGAAGTTGATCAGCACGACGCTGCTGATGTAGGCGATCAGGAAGAGCATGGGGCGAGGGACCTGTGAACAAGGGGCAAAGGGTACTTCACATTTGGAAATATGTCGTCTGGGAGGGCCTCATCGGGGGCAAGCCCCCTCCCACATTTTGACCGCATTGCAAAGTGGGTCAGATGACGAACCTGGCCACCATCCCATTCAAATCCACCGCCAGGCGCGACAGCTCATGGCTGGCCGCGCTGGTCTGGTTGGCCCCCGCCGCCGACTGAGTGGCCAGGTCGCGGATATTCACCAGGTTGCGGTCCACCTCGCGGGACACCTGGGCCTGTTCTTCCGAGGCGCTGGCGATGACCAGGTTGCGCTCGTTGATCAGGCTGATGGACTGGGTGATCTGCTCCAGCGCCACACCGGCGGCGCGCGCCATTTCCAGAGTGTTCTGGGTGCGCTGGTTGCTTTGCTGCATGGATTGCACGGCTTCACCGGTGCCGTTCTGGATGCCGGCGACCATTTTTTCGATCTCCTGGGTCGACTGCGCAGTGCGATGGGCCAGGGCGCGCACCTCATCCGCCACCACCGCAAAGCCACGCCCGGCCTCACCGGCACGGGCGGCTTCGATGGCGGCGTTGAGTGCCAGCAGGTTGGTCTGCTCGGCGATCGCACGGATCACGTCAAGCACCTTGCCGATATCGCGGCCCTGTGTGGCCAGGCCTTCGATCATCGCGGCGGTGTTCTGCACGTCCTGGGTCATGGTCTGGATCGCACCGACGGTTTCCACCACCCGGTCGCGACCTTCGCGTGCGGCCTGGTTGGACTGGCTGGACGCCTCGGAAGTGGACACTGCATTGCGCGCCACTTCTTCCACCGCTGCGGTCATCTCGTTGACGGCGGTGGCGGCCTGATCGATTTCATTGTTCTGCTGCTGCAAGCCTTTGGAGGCTTCTTCGGTGACCGCACTGAGTTCCTCGGCGGCGGACGCCAGTTGCGTGGCCGAACCGGCGATGTGCTGAATGGTCTGGCGCAGGTTGGCCTGCATGGCGGCCAGGGCGCCGATCAAGCGGGCCGGCTCGTCGTTGCCGTCGTCCGCGATGGTGGTGCTGAGGTTGCCGGCGGCGATGGTTTCGGCCACGGCCACGGCTTTGCGCAACGGCGTGACGATGCTGCGGGTCAGCAGCCAGGCCAGCAGCACCGTGAGCAAGGCGGCGGCGACCGAGACCACGATCACACCGGTGATCGCGCTGTCGTAGCCGCGCCCGGCTTCAGCGTCGGCAGCCTTGGCGTCCGCGGCATTGATGGCGATCAATTTGTTCAGTTGCTCGCCCATTTGGTCGGTACCGTCCTTGATACGGGTGTTGATCAGCGCACGCATCTCATCGACCTTGCCTTGCCTGGACAGGGTGAGCATGTCGGCCTGGGCCTTGAAGTAGTTGTCCAAGGTGACGCCAAACGTCTTGTACAAGGCCGCCTCTTCCTGCCCGGCAGGCAACGTGGCGTAACCAGCCTGGGCTGTCTTGACCTTGTCGGCCAGCACGCCGATGCGGGTTTCAGCTTCCTGCAACGCGGCAGGCTCGCGATTGACCAGTACGCGAAACGACAGGATGCGCAGGCGCAGCACGTTTTCCGTTATCGTGCCCAAGTACGTCACGCTGGGCAGTTGGTTGGCGCTCATGGCCACCGACGCCTCGCGGATCAGCGTCATGCGGTTGACCGCAAACACGCCGATAACAACCACTAACAACGCGATGAACGCGAAACCGAGAGAAGCACGAGGGGCGATATTCAGATGACGGAGGGACATGGGCGAGGCTCTCAGGAGTAGTGTTTGCGCGCATCCCTGCGGCGAAACGATCCGCCGGCGTCAACGCACCGCTCAGACCTTGGCCCACTGTTGTTATTGATCGGTGGGCCTATACACATTATCGGCTGGGTGCAGCGTTTTACGCAGGGCACTCATAAATATTTTTTTACACTTCTGACGATCGACCGTTTCTGGCATCCTGCGCCTCCCTTTTCTGACCCGAGCCCGCATTTTGTCTGACGCTCAAGCCCCCCGCCCGCGCTATAAATCCGACCTGATCTACGGCCTGGAAGACCGCCCGCACTTCACTGCGGCGATCTTTGCCGCGCTGCAGCATGTGCTGGCGAGTTTTGTCGGCATCATCACCCCGACCCTGATCGTCGGTGGTGTGCTCGGCCTGGAAAGCGAAGTGCCGTACCTGGTGAGCATGGCGCTGTTTGTGTCGGGGCTCGGCACCTTTGTGCAGGCGCGCAAATTCGGCCCGATCGGTTCGGGGCTACTGTGCCTGCAAGGCACCAGCTTTTCGTTTATCAGCGTGATCCTCAGCGCGGGTTTCATGGTCAAGGCCCGTGGCGGCGGCACCGATGAAATCCTCTCGACGATCTTTGGCATCTGCTTTTTCGCGGCGTTCATCGAAGTGGTGCTCAGCCAGTTCATCGGCAAGCTGCGCAAGCTGATCACCCCGGTGGTGACCGGCACCATCATTACCTTGATGGGCTTGTCGCTGATCAAGGTGGCGGTCACGACATGGCCGGCGGCTTTGGCGCCAGCGACCTGGGGGCCGCCAACAATATGGGTCTGGCGGCACTGGTGCTGGTGACCATCGTGGTGCTCAACCGCTTCAACAACCCGTTCCTGCGCCTGGGTTCGATCGTGATCGGCCTGACCCTGGGCTTTGTGGTGGCGTGGTGGATGGGCCGCGTCGACCTGGCCGCCCTGCCCCACGTGCCTTTGATCAGCGTGCCGGTGCCGTTCAAGTACGGTTTCTCGTTCGACTGGGTGGCATTTATCCCGGTGGCGGTGATCTTCCTGATTTCGCCGCTGGAAGCGGCCGGTGACCTGACCGCCAATTCGATGATTTCCCAGCAGCCAGTCAAAGGCCCGCTGTATATCAAGCGCATCAAATCCGGTCTGCTGGCCGACGGCCTGAACTCGGCGATGGCCGCCACGTTCAACAGCCTGCCGATGGTGACCTTCGCCCAGAACAACGGCGTGATCCAACTCACCGGCGTGGCCAGCCGCTACGTGGCGTACTTCATCGCGGGGCTGCTGGTGCTGCTCGGGCTGTTCCCGATGATCGGCGCGGTGCTGCAACTGATGCCCAAGCCGGTGCTGGGCGGCGCGACCCTGATCATGTTCGGCACCGTTGCCGTGGCCGGCATCAAGATCCTCGCCGAAGCCGGGCTGCACCGGCGCAATGTGCTGATCGTAGCGATCTCCCTCGGCATGGGCCTGGGCGTCGCCGCCGTGCCGGAAGTGCTGCGTGACCTGCCCAAGGCCCTGCACAACATCTTCGAGTCGCCGATTACCGTGGGCGCGTTCTGTGCCATCCTGCTGAACATTTTCCTACCGGAAGAGTTCATAGAACTGCAAGAAGATGAATTTGATCCGGAGTCCTCTACCCTAAAAGTGATGCAGGACCCGGACGTCACGAAATAGGAGCACCTTTGTATGCGCAAGCTCATGGTTCTATCACTGTTGCTGCTGACCTTGAGCGCCTGCGCGCTGTTTCCCAACCGCGACCCGGTCAACATCACGGTAGTGGGCATCGAGCCCCTGCAAAGCCAGGAACTGGAAGTGCGCTTCGTGGTGAAACTGCGGGTGCAAAACCCCAATGAAACGGCGATCGACTACAACGGCGTGGCCCTGGACCTGGAGGTCAATGGCCGGCCGTTAGCCTCCGGCGTGAGTGATCAGGCCGGCAGCATCCCGCGTTTTTCCGAGACGGTCCTGAGGGTGCCGGTCAGCGTTTCGGCGTTCTCAGTGTTGCGCCAGACCCTGGGTTTGAGCCAAACCCAGAGCTTGAACAATTTGCCTTATGTACTGCGCGGCAAGCTTGCAGGCGGGTTGTTTGGCACGATGCGATTTGTGGATCGCGGCACCCTGGACCTGCCTAATACCGCCAGTTGGTAAACCGCGACGTGGTGTGTTATCTCAATGTGGAGGCTGCCCCCG
>NZ_JADDUM010000376.1 GCF_015163715.1 Pseudomonas cyclaminis | reverse complement strand
GCGAAGGCGTGGACTTTATCCTGATCAATCCCGCCGCTTTTACGCATACAAGTGTTGCATTACGTGACGCGCTGCTGGCGGTGAGCATCCCATTCATCGAAGTGCATTTATCGAACGTGCATAAACGCGAAGCTTTCCGCCATCACTCTTACTTCTCAGACGTAGCGGTAGGAGTGATCTGCGGCCTTGGCGCCAGCGGTTACCGACTGGCCCTGGAGGCCGCCCTGGAACAACTTGAACAACCGGCCAAGCGCCCCTGACCGACCCTTGGGAGTTGATGATTCATGGATATCCGTAAAGTTAAGAAATTGATCGAACTGCTGGAAGAGTCCGGCATCGACGAGCTGGAAATCAAGGAAGGCGAAGAGTCCGTACGGATCAGCCGCCACAGCAAGACCCCGGCCCAACAGTTCTACGCGCCACAGATGCAAGCACAGGCTCCAGCCGCTGCACCTGCTGCCGCGCCAGCTGCTGCCGCTGCGCCTGCTGCCCCGGCCGCGCCGGCACTGAACGGTTTCGTGGTCAAGTCGCCAATGGTCGGTACTTTCTACCGCACCCCGGCTCCGACCTCGCCAGCCTTCGTTGAAGTCGGCAAGACTGTGAAAGTGGGCGACACCATCTGCATCGTTGAAGCGATGAAAATGATGAACCACATCACGGCCGAAAAAGCCGGCGTCATCGAATCCATCCTGGTAGAAAACGGTCAGCCGGTTGAGTACGACCAGCCGCTGTTCACCATCGTTTGAACCGCGGAGCGCCTTCGATGTTGAAACCTGCGAAGAAACTGCAAAAAGTCCTGATCGCCAACCGCGGCGAGATCGCGCTGCG
>NZ_JADDUM010000375.1 GCF_015163715.1 Pseudomonas cyclaminis | reverse complement strand
TTTTGCTGCTCGGTCTTGAATACGGCTGCGCTGACGCCCAGGCGCTCGTCGAGCAGCCGACCCTTGACCCCCACTTCCATGCTTTTGCCTTCCAGCGGTTCGATGATGCCGCCGGCGGTGCTGCGCAGGTATTGCGGTTTGAAGATCTCGGTCCAGCTGGTGTAGAGGCTCCATTGCGGCGTCAGGTCGTAGACCAGGCCGGTGTAGGGGGTGACTTTGCCATGCACGCGGGTGTCGTGCGGCGAGCCGTAGCCCAGGCCGTCACCGTCCGCGCTGAGCATGCGCGCACCGGCGATCCAGTGCAGGTCGTCGGCGAGGCTGAAGCGCGCACCGGCGAACAGGCTTTTCTGGCGGTCGGTAAACAGTTGGGTGTTGAGGTCGTCGGTGTAGTTCATCGCTGGCTCCACCACGTTGCCCGCCAGCACGTCGGCGAGGTTCTCCACTTGGTTGCCGCTTGATGTGCGGTAGTGGCCGCGCTCGGTGTGGTGCAGGCGGCCGTAGTTGGCACCGAGGGTCAACTCATGCTCGCGTCCCAGCAGGTTGAATGGCCCGGACAGCTGCGCTTCCCCCGTCACCTGGTTTTCCTTGCTGGTGGTGCGGTTGATATAGGCGGCCACGGTGTCGGCGGTGATTGGAATGGCGTAGAGCATTTTCGTGTCGGAATGCTGGCGTGTACCGGTCAGGGTGATCTTGCTGCTCCAGCCGTTTTCGAAGGTGTGGGTCAGCTCGGCGAAGGCGCGCTGGGTCTGGATGTTCCAGTAGGTCCAGGGCTGGCCCACGCTGGCGCTGCGGCTGCTGTAGTGGATGCGGTTGCCGGCGTAGTCGGCAATCGGCAAACCGCCCCAGGTGCTGCCGTTGGAGTAGCTGTCCTGTTGTGAGAAACCCACCGTGAGGGTGTCGGCGTCGGACAGATCGAAGGCCAGCAGGCCGGCAGTGACGTTGACTTCGTGGCTGTAGTGGTCGAGGTAGGAATTGCCCTTGTCATGGGCGGTGATCAGGCGGCCACGCACATTGCCGCTGTCGGTCAGTGGCCCGGACACGTCCAGGGCCAGGCGACGGTTATCCCAGGAGCCCGCACTGGCGTCGATCTTCGCCTGGAAGGTGTCGGTGGGCCGTTTGCGCACCAGGTTGACCGTGGCCGACGGGTCGCCCGCGCCGCTCATCAAACCGTTGGCGCCGTGGAGCACGTCGACCTGCTCGAACTCGGTCATGTCCTGCTCGCCGACCAGCACGCCGCCGGAAAAGGGCAGGCCCATGCCATCGTATTCGAAGTTTTCAATCTTGAAGCCACGCGAGGTGAAGGCGGTGCGGTCGGTTTCGAATTGCTCCACCGTGACCGACGGCGCGCTGCGCAGGGCTTCTTTCACGCTGTTGAGCTTGAAGTCATCCATTTGTTCGCGGGTGACGACGGTAATTGCCTGCGGCGTTTGTTTATCGCTCAGGCCCAGGCGGGTGGTGCTGGACACCGGCTTTCCCTGATAACCCACGCTGGGGCCGCCATCCTGTGTGGCGTAGTCCTGGATGTGGATGGCAGGCAGGGTCATCTCGCTGCTTTGTTGCGGCAGTGGCACCAGGTACACCGTCATCGCGTCGGTGCGGGCAAAGCTGTAGCCGCTGCCTTTGAGCAGTTCGGCCAGTGCCTGTTCGGGCGAGTACACCCCCACGACGGCCGAACTGCGCAGCGCGCTGTCGAGATTGCCGTCCAGCAGGACGTTTTGCCCCGATTGCTGGCTGAATGTCAGCAGGGCCTGGCGCAAGGGTTGGGCCGGGATATTCAGGGACACGCTGGTGGTCGTGGCTGGCGCTGGCGCCGCGTGTGCCTGGACGGCGCCCATGAGCAAGGTGCAGGCGAGGGCGGCGGCGCGCCAGTGCACGGTGGCTTGATGTCCAGGTGTGGAGTGCTTTGCCATTCAGGTTTTCCCTATGAGGTCGCGCTAACAGTCCCTGTAGGACGGATGAGTCTGCGCGATACCTGATGGCGATGTGAATTATTTGCGATTAGGCCGGTTGGATCAGGGTGATCAGGTCGGTGTAGCGCGTCGTCCGCACTGCCAGGGCCTTGGACAGCACGTCGAGCATCTGGTCGGGACGGTTCAGATTGAGGATCAGGCTGACGCGCCGCGCCGCCAGTTGCGCGTCGGGAATGAAGATCTTGCCCTCGCGCCAGCGTTGCAGGTGGTTGACCACGGTAAGCAGCGGGGTGTCGAAGAACACCAGGCGACCGTTGCGCCAGGCCAGGATCTGGTCCAGTTCGGCGCGTTGGATCGCCCCGGTGTGGGTACTGCTGAAGCGCAGCGCCAGGCCTTCGCCCAGGTCGGTCTGCTGGTTGGGGGTGATGACGCGAACCGTATGCCGGCTCACGCCCAACTGCGCCGTTGGACCGTCGCACGACAGGCAGAACTCACCTTCGCTGGCCAGCACCCGACCGGCCTCGGTCTGCACGGAGAACTCGCCACCGGCCTTGGGCAAGACCTGGAAAAACGCCTCGCCCTGCAACAATTCCACCGAGCGTTGGGCCGGGGAAAAGCTCAGGTTGAGCGCCGTGTTGCCCGCCAGTTCCACGGTTGAGCCATCCGGCAACTGCACGGTGCGCCGTTCGCCGATGGCCGTACGCACGTCGGCAAACGGTGCGCCTATGCCCTTGAACCACAGGGTGGTGGCGCCGCTGGCAACCACCGCCACACTGGCAGCGACTCCCAGGCCGACAAACCGCCGGCGAGACAGTTGCGGGGCTTGGGTGACAGGTGGCGCCAGCCGGGCCGTGGCCGCCCACAGATGTTCCAGATGTGCATAGGCCTGGGCATTGCGCGGGTCGGCGGCGAGCCACTGGGCCAATTGCTTGCGCTCGGCTGGCGTCGGCGCACCGCCCTGGATCAGGGCGAACCACTCGCTGGCCCGATGGCTGGCGTCATCGGGGCGAGGCGAGGTCGGGACAAGGCGCGGCGGTTCAACACTCATGGCTAATCAATTCAACGAGGACCGGTCAGGCGGCCGAGTATAAGTGAAGGGGCTCACTCAGGCATGCCCAGCTTCAACAGGTCGAGGGCGCGCACCATGCGGCTGTATGCGGTTTTCGGCGAGATGCCCAGGCGTTCGCCGATCTCCACGTAGGTCAGGCCTTCGATACGCACCATCAGGAACACTTCGCGGCAGGGCGCTGGCATGTTTTGGATCAGCGTGTTCAGTGCCGCCAGTTGCTGGTGGGCGATGGCCGCCTGCTCCAGCGTCGGGGTGGGATGTTCGAGGCTGGCCGCTTCCTGCTGGTCCAGCGGCTCGCCCTTGCGGTGCTCCTGGCGACGGGTGTGGTCGATAAACAGATTGCGCGCAGCGGAAAACAGGTAAGCCCGGAAATTGTCGATGCGCGTGCGGCCCATGTGCTCCGACAGGCGAATGAACGCGTCCTGCGTCAGGTCGGCTGCAGTTTCCTTGCAGCGCAAGCGACGGTCCAGGTACGCCTGGATTTCCCCGCGGTGGGCGAGATACAACGCCTTGAGATCTGAGCCGGACATAACGCTACCTGGTAGCCATGGAAGCAAGCGCGCGGAATATAACAAACGAGAATGATTGTTAATAGCCGGTTTTGGTGTTTTGGCGTGCGTTGACGATCAATACATAAAAGTCCAGTATGGAATTATAAGTACAAAAGTTCCTGCTGCATTTTTCTTCTCTCTTGCCAAACCAACAACAACTTGCGAGATCACCCATGAAGAAACGCTTGCTTATCACCGCCCTGGCCTTGATCGCTTCCAGCCATGTACTGGCCGCCGAGAAAACCCTGCGCATCGGCATTGAGGCGGCCTATCCGCCGTTTGCCTCCAAGACCCAGGAAGGCACGATCGTCGGCTTCGACTACGACATCGGCAATGCGCTGTGCGCGCAGATGAAGGTCAAGTGCGTGTGGGTTGAAGGTGAGTTCGATGGTCTGATTCCTTCCCTCAAGGTGAAGAAAATCGACATGGCGCTGTCGTCCATGACCATCAACGAAGACCGCAAGAAGTCGGTGGACTTCACCCACAAGTACTATTTCACCTCGTCACGCCTGGTGATGAAGGACGGCGCCGTGGTCGATGACCAGTACGCCAGCCTCAAGGGCAAGACCGTCGGCGTGCAGCGTGCGACCACCACTGACCGCTACGCCACCGAGGTGTTCGAGCCCAAGGGCATCACCGTCAAGCGCTACAGCAATAACGAAGAGATCTACATGGACCTGGCGTCAGGGCGCCTGGATGCGATCTTTGCCGACACCATCCCCCTGAATGACTTCCTGCAAATGCCACGGGGCAAGGGCTATGCCTTTGTCGGGCCGGAACTCAAGGACCCGAAATACGTGGGTGAAGGCGCGGGGATTGCGGTGCGCAAAGGCAACGAGGCGCTGGTCAGCGAGTTGAATACGGCCATTGACGGCATTCGTGCGAGTGGCGAGTACCAGAAGATTTCACAGCAATACTTCAAGGCCGATATCTACGGCGATTGATGCGACGGAGCTGCCCTTGTGGTGAGCGGGCATGCTGTGGTGAGCGGGCTTG
>NZ_JADDUM010000374.1 GCF_015163715.1 Pseudomonas cyclaminis | reverse complement strand
CCAGGAAATACAGCATCAAGAGCACGAAGGTGTTGAAGCTGCTCAGGTAGCTCTCAGGGATGCTCAAGGCAATCACGAAAATGATTGCGGCCACCAGGCTGATCCCGACGATGCGGCTCTTGATCCTGGGTTTGATCGGGACAAAACCGTCAATGGCGCTGATCCCGGTGAGCATCGCGCCATAACAGTTGACGGCCATGATGCCGACCAGCGCCGGTACGGCAATCAGCACGGTAAAGGTGCCAAACCCAGGCAACAGTTGGTTGCCCACGGCCTGAACACTGCCAATGGCGTCGGGTGAGGGCAGCGCCGAGGCCAGGAATGCCCCTAACGACATCAACCACAGCGCCGAGCCCGCAGCCCCCAGGTAGGTCCAGAGGATGACACTGCGCGACGGCGTGTTGTGGGGCAAGTAGCGCGAGTAATCCGAGACATACACGGCGTAGCTGATCTGATAGCCCGCGGCGGCTGACAATTGGATCAGGAAGGCCGACCAGGAAAAATGTGCGTCGGCCACGGCTGAATCGGCCTGCAGGTGCAGCAAGGCCGCGACGGTCAGGGCCGCGAAGACACTGATCATCACGTAGGTCAGCCAGCGTTGCACGGTGTGCAGGAGGTCGTGGCCGATGACTGCGATCACCACCGCAAGGATGATCATCAACGCGTACCAGG
>NZ_JADDUM010000373.1 GCF_015163715.1 Pseudomonas cyclaminis | reverse complement strand
TTTAATTCATCTGCACTCGGACAGCCGCTACCTTAGAAATCATACCGCAATCCCACATTCACCCCATACGGCTGCTTGATGTTCTTCCCGGTGCTGCGCTCAACACCCGCATGCAACTTCAGGTTCTGCGACACCGACATCGCCACACCCGCCCCCAGCTTCAGGCGCGAACCCGACAGGTCGTTGTTGAACGCGTTGTCGTTGACGAACACTTTATTGCTCTGGTCGAACTCGTGGGCCACCGCAGCCTTCAAGTACGGCTGCAACACCCCGCCGCTTTCCAATTGAATATTGCGCCGCACCGTTGTACCGATCTCACCGATGACCGAGCTTGTAAGCCATAAAAAATGCCCCCGCTCTTTCGAGAGGGGGGGCATTTTTAATGCTTATACACGCCACTCACGACCACACTAATGGCAACCATGTTTATATGTTTCAAGTGGCCCGTCCTGGGCCACTGACCATCCGTCGCCACTGTCATTTCTCACAGCTAGTCAACGCCGGGTCGCAGGGTATTGAATCCTCTGGCGGCCCCTCTCACTTCGTGGTCGCCTTTCGTACGGCTCACACAGGATTGCGACCATGAATCAAGACATCGACCCCGCGCTGTTGCTCTTGGAAACGCCCGCTACGCCTTCCTCATCACAACCCGATGATTTGCGCCTCGAGGGGTTTACCCTTCCCCAACCCGCCGATGCACTTCTGACACCGGCGTCCTTTGCCAGCGTACCGTTTTCTGACCTGCCCCTTTATCTGCCAACCCTGAGCAACCCGGTGGTGGGCTACGATGGCGGGCTTAATGATGCGGCGCTCAATGTCGACGGCAAGGGGGTGATCTGTATCCTGCTGCCCTATCTTGACCAGTCCGAAGGCGACTTCATTGAACTGCGGCTCAATGATGTCCGGGCCGACTTTCATACCGTCACTGAGGACGAAGCAGAAAACAGCAAGCAAATTGTCCTGTATGCGTCCAGCAGCTCTTTTGTGCGCGAGGCCGGGAATACGCTGCAAGCCT
>NZ_JADDUM010000372.1 GCF_015163715.1 Pseudomonas cyclaminis | reverse complement strand
GCGCTGGTGCCGGGGTTGCAGGTCAAGGCGACGTTCTGACTCGCCCGCCCGGTTTGCGACGGCTAACCCAGTGGAATCGACTTGGCGATAATCTCTCGGGCGTGATTGGCCAGCTGTTTGGCACTCATCGCAACCACCTCCTCGGCCTCAATGGGCGGGTGGGCGATGATGCTGACGTCGGTGCTGCGCAAGGCGTTGTAGGCGATATGGTTGACCGCCGGGCTGATCGTGACGGGAATGATCCCAACCCCGATATCCTTGGCAATCCGAAACGCCCCACTCTTGAAAGGCTGCATCTCCCCGCCATGGTTTCGAGTGCCCTCGGGAAAGATCCACAGCGAAGTATTCTCTGCGACAACCCGCTTGGCAATCTTGCGCAAACTGCCGATGGATGCCCGTGGGCTGTTCCTGTCAATGAACAGACTACCGGTCAGCCAATACAACTGCCCCACCAGTGGCAGCCATTTGAGCGACTGTTTACCGACAATTACCGTGCCGGGGTTGAGCGCCTGCGCCACGATCAACAC
>NZ_JADDUM010000371.1 GCF_015163715.1 Pseudomonas cyclaminis | reverse complement strand
GGTGACATCCTCGGTGCACTGACCGGCGACGCCGGCATCCCCGGCGCTCAGGTCGGCAAGATCGCGATCTTTGACTTCCAGGCGTTCGTGGCCGTGGAACGTGGCATCGCCAAGCAGGCGTTACAGCGTTTGAATGACGGCAAGATCAAAGGCCGTTCGTTGCGCGTGCGCATCCTGTAAAAAATCTCCCATTCAATGGAGATCCAAATGTGGGAGGGGGCTTGCCCCCGATTGCAGTGTGTCAGTCTCAGTATCTGTCACTGATCCACCGCTATCGGGGGCAAGCCCCCTCCCACATTTGATTTGTGTTCAGTCAGTACAGTCGTCTTCTGCCCTGCTCTCGCGTAAACTTGCGCCCTTTCGCGACCCAGCCGTCGCACATTCAATTTTTCAAAGGTGCCCGCCATGCCTTGGCTGCAAGTCCGTCTCGCCATCAGCCCAGAACAAGCCGAAACCTACGAAGACGCGTTCCTCGAAGTGGGCGCCGTCTCGGTGACCTTCATGGACGCCGAAGACCAGCCGATCTTCGAGCCGGAACTCAACACCACTCCGCTGTGGTCCCACACCCACCTGTTGGCCCTGTTCGAAGACGGCACCGATGCTGCCGCCGTGCTGGCCCATATGGAGCTGCTCACCGGTGGCCCGCTGCCGGAGCATCACAGCGAAGTGATCGAGGACCAGGACTGGGAACGCAGCTGGATGGATAACTTCCAGCCGATGCGTTTCGGCCAGCGCCTGTGGATCGTACCGAGCTGGCATGCCGCACCAGAGCCTGAGGCGGTGAACCTGCTGCTGGACCCAGGCCTCGCGTTCGGCACCGGTACCCACCCCACCACCGCACTGTGCCTGGAATGGCTCGACGGCCAGGACCTGACCGACAGCAACGTGCTGGATTTCGGCTGCGGCTCGGGGATCCTGGCGATTGCCGCGCTGTTGCTGGGCGCCAAGGAAGCCGTGGGCACCGACATCGACGTGCAGGCCCTGGAAGCCTCCCGCGATAACGCCGGGCGCAACCATATTCCTGAAGGCAAATTCCCACTTTACCTGCCCGAAGACCTGCCACAGGTCCAGGCCGATGTGCTGGTGGCGAATATCCTCGCCGGGCCGCTGGTTTCCCTGGCGCCGCAACTGTCGAGCCTGGTCAAGCCGGGCGGGCGCCTGGCGCTGTCGGGCATCCTCGCCGAGCAGGGCGAAGACGTCGCTGCCGCGTATGCCAAGGATTTCGAGCTGGATCCGATCGCTAACCGCGATGGCTGGGTACGCATCAGCGGGCGTCGGCGCTAGAATGAGCGCTTGCCTGAATCGGATGGCCGCATGACCGACAGTTTCGTCACCCAGTGCCCGCATTGCCAAACACGCTTTCGCGTCAACCACGCTCAATTGAGCGTGGCCCGTGGCGTGGTGCGCTGCGGCTCGTGCCTGCAAGTGTTCAACGCGGCTCGCCAGCTGCTGGAGCAGCGCGCCCAGGCCCCGGCGCCTGAACTACCGGAAATCGCGCTGACCCCAGAGGCGCCCCGCGCCATCAGCCAGAAACAGTGGACCGCCGAAGAGCTGGACCTCGACAACCTGGACCTGGACGAAGAACTGGCCAAGCTGGAGCGCCGCGAGATTCAGCACACGCTGCCCGTGGGCGCGGAACGTCGCCAACCGGGTGCAGAGCGCCGCCAGAAGGAAGACGCCCTCAGCGCCAGCCGCGAGACCGTCAAGGCCGAAGAAGAAAAATGGGCGGCCAGCCTGTTCAGCGAGCCGCCTGAAGAGCGTACCAAAGCCCCGGAAGACGAGTCGGAACCGAGCAAAGCCGCTGCGACCAAGCAGCGCACCGAGCCGTCCATGTCGCATCACATCGACGATATCGACGACGAGCCGCCACTGCGTGCCGCCTCCGAGGATGAAGACCTCGACCCACCGTTCACCCCGCTCACCCAGGCGGCGGACGAGCCGGAACCCGAGGAGCGCCCCCAGTTGCGGCGCAAGCGCCCGCGCCCCCGAGGCCGGCGTTCACGACGAGTTGCTCCAGGACCTCGAAGACGACCCGCTGCACCTGTACGCACAAAAGCGCCCACAGGGCTGGGGCCGCCGCTTAATCTGGATACTGCTGGTGCTGATCGCCGCCGCGGGGTTGGCAGGCCAATACATCGCCTACCAATTCGACGACCTGGCGCGCCAGGACGCTTACCGCCCGTGGTTCCAGCAACTGTGCCCCACACTGGGCTGCACGGTGCCGTCACGGGTCGATATCGCCCACATCAAGAGCAGCAACCTGGTAGTGCGCAGCCACCCGGAATTCGCCGGGGCGCTGGTGGTGGATGCGATCATCTATAACCGCGCGACGTTCTCCCAGCCCTTCCCCCTGCTGGAGCTGCGTTTTGCCGACCTCAATGGCGGCCTGATTGCCAGTCGTCGGTTCAAACCCGCCGAATACCTCAGTGGCGAGTTGGCCGGCGTGAGCGAAATGCCATCGCAGACCCCGATCCATATCTCCCTGGACATCCTTGATCCGGGCAACAAAGCCGTGAATTACAGCCTGAGCTTCCACTCGCCCGAGTGAGCCGACCCACTCACCGAAGCTTGACGGTGGATTATTGACTGGGCGCCGCGCATCCAAACCGGCGGCGATAAAGAAATAACTGTTCAGATTTTATCCAATCCAGCCTTTATCCAGTCATCGAGAGCGGGTATCATGCCAACCCTTTTTCGAACTCTAATGATCCGGCCCCACAACAGGGAAGTCCTATGTCGGCGGTACGCATCGGCCCATATACATTGCAGAACGGCTTGATCCTCGCCCCAATGGCGGGTGTCACCGACCAGCCCTTTCGTCAGCTGTGCAAACGTTTGGGCGCGGGTCTTGTAGTCTCGGAAATGGTCACCAGCGACATGAGCTTGTGGAACACCCGCAAATCGCGGATGCGCATGATCCACGAAGGTGATCCCGAGCCCCGCTCGGTACAGATCGCCGGCGGTGATGCGCAGATGCTGGCGGATGCGGCCCGAGCCAACGTGGAGTTGGGCGCACAGATCATTGATATCAACATGGGCTGCCCGGCCAAGAAGGTCTGCAACAAGGCCGCCGGTTCCGCGCTATTGAAAGATGAGCAGTTGGTTGCCGAGATCCTGCAGGCCGTTGTCGCCGCAGTGGATGTGCCGGTAACCCTGAAGATCCGTACCGGCTGGGACCGGGACAACAAGAACGGCCTGACGGTGGCGAAGATCGCCGAACAGGCAGGTATTACAGCGCTGGCGGTACATGGCCGCACACGCGCCGATCTGTATACCGGTGAAGCCGAGTACGACACCATCGCCGCGATCAAGCAGGCGGTGTCGATGCCGGTGTTTGCCAATGGCGACATCGACTCAGCCGAGAAAGCCCGGCGCGTACTGCACGCAACCGGCGCCGATGGCTTGTTGATTGGCCGGGCCGCCCAAGGGCGCCCGTGGATTTTTCGTGAGATCGAGTATTTCCTGCGTACCGGTGAAGTCTTGCCGGCGCCGGAGTTGGTCGAAGTGGAACGTATTCTGCTTGAGCATCTGGCTGCCCTTCACACCTTCTATGGAGACGTGATGGGCGTGCGCATTGCTCGCAAGCATGTGGGTTGGTATCTCGCAACCCTGCCGGGCGCCAGGGAGTTTCGCGCCGGATTCAATCGTTTGGATGAAACGCAAGCACAGGTCACCGCCGTTCGTGAGTTTTTTGCCGAACGAGACAAGAGCCTGAGAGCAGGGGACGGAGAAGGGGTGGCCGCATGACGATGATGACCGAGACTTTAGTGAGTGGAACAACACCCGTGAGCGACAACGTCAATTTGAAACAGCACCTCAACACGCCGAGCGAAGAAGGCCAGACCCTTCGCGGGAGTGTCGAGAAGGCGCTGCATAATTATTTCGCCCACCTTGAGGGCGCTTCCGTCACGGACGTGTACAACCTGGTGCTCTCCGAAGTCGAGGCGCCCTTGCTCGAATGCGTGATGAACTACGTCAAGGGCAACCAGACCAAAGCCAGTGAGCTGCTGGGCCTCAACCGTGGCACCTTGCGCAAAAAGCTCAAGCAATACGATTTGCTGTAAGCATTCAATCAAACCAGAAAGGCGCCCGCGTAAAACCGGTCGCCTTTTTTGCTGACTCCTTTGCTTTTGATGGAAATTGAAATGACCGACCAGACTACCCGCCTGCCGATCCGCCGCGCCTTGATCAGTGTCTCCGACAAGACCGGGATCCTCGAATTTGCCCGGGAGCTGGAAGCCCTGGGCGTGGAAATCCTCTCCACGGGCGGGACCTTCAAACTGCTGCAGGACAACGGCGTGGCCGCAGTAGAAGTCGCGGACTACACCGGTTTCGCAGAATGATGGACGGTCGGGTCAAGACCCTGCACCCGAAGATCCACGGCGGCATCCTTGGCCGTCGCGGTATCGACGACGCCATCATGACCGAGCACGGCATCAAGCCAATCGACCTGGTGGCCGTTAACCTCTACCCATTCGAAGCTACCATCAACAAGCCAGGCTGCGACCTGCCGACCGCCATCGAAAACATCGATATCGGCGGCCCGACCATGGTGCGCTCGGCCGCCAAGAACCACAAAGACGTGGCCATCGTGGTCAACGCCGGCGACTACGCCCAAGTGCTCGAAAGCCTGAAAGCCGGCGGCCTGACCTACGCCCAGCGTTTCGACCTGATGCTCAAGGCGTTCGAACACACCGCGGCCTACGACGGCATGATCGCCAACTACATGGGCACCGTGAACCAGACGGCTGAAACCCTCAGCACGGAAGGCCGCAGCCAGTTCCCGCGCACCTTCAACAGCCAGTTCATCAAGGCCCAGGAAATGCGCTACGGCGAGAACCCGCACCAAAGCGCGGCGTTCTACGTGGAAGCCAAGCCTGCCGAAGTAGGCATCGCCACCGCCACCCAGCTGCAAGGCAAAGAACTGTCCTACAACAACGTGGCCGACACCGATGCCGCGCTGGAATGTGTGAAGAGCTTCGTCAAGCCAGCCTGCGTGATCGTCAAGCACGCCAACCCGTGCGGCGTGGCCGTGAGCCCGGACGCTGAAGGCGGCATCCGCCAGGCGTACGAACTGGCCTACGCCACCGACACCGAGTCGGCGTTCGGCGGCATCATCGCCTTCAACCGTGAACTGGACGCCGAGACCGCCAAGGCCATCGTCGAGCGTCAGTTCGTTGAAGTGATCATCGCCCCTTCGGTAAGCGAAGAAGCCCGCGCCATCGTTGCCGCCAAAGCCAACGTGCGCCTGCTGGCCTGTGGCGAGTGGTCGGCTGACCGCGCTGCAGCCTGGGACTACAAGCGCGTCAATGGCGGCTTGCTGGTACAGAGCCGCGACATCGGCATGATCGGCAGCGAAGACCTGAAAGTCGTCACCAAGCGCGCCCCGACCGAGCAAGAGATCAACGACCTGATCTTCGCCTGGAAAGTGGCCAAATACGTTAAATCCAACGCCATCGTCTACGCCAAGAACCGCCAGACCATCGGCGTCGGCGCCGGCCAGATGAGCCGCGTGAACTCGGCGCGTATCGCCGCGATCAAGGCTGAGCACGCCGGTCTGCAGGTTGTAGGTTCGGTGATGGCATCCGATGCGTTCTTCCCGTTCCGCGACGGTTTGGACAATGCCGCAAAAGCAGGCGTGACTGCGGTGATCCAACCGGGCGGCTCGATGCGTGATGCTGAAGTGATTGCCGCTGCTGATGAAGCCGGCATTGCCATGGTCTTCACCGGCATGCGCCACTTCCGTCACTGATCCAACTCGATCCAAATGTGG
>NZ_JADDUM010000370.1 GCF_015163715.1 Pseudomonas cyclaminis | reverse complement strand
TTTTTATGCCGGCGCGGGGATCTTTGCATGACACACACCCTTCACCCGTTCGGTACGCCGGGCACGTGGCCGCTGCGCCTGAAGAAAGGGGCCGCCGCCGGCCTGCTCGGGCTGTGCTGCGCGTTTGGTCCGCTGCCGCTGGCCCTGGCGCAACCCGATACGCCCGCCTCGACCCACGGCTTCAACATCCCGCCACAGGCCCTGGCCGGCGCGTTGATTGCCTTCGGCCAACAGAGCGGCAAGCAAGTGAGCGTCGATCCGCAACTGCTCAAGGGTGTGAGTTCCCCCGGTGTGAACGGCGACATGAGCAACGACGCAGCCCTCGCGTACCTGCTGCAAGGCACCGGCATCGCTGGGGCTATCAGGACGGTGCTCTGGTGTTTCACCGCTTGCCCAGTGCCGATGCTGGCGGCCCGACGATGTTGGACAGTACGGTCGTGCTGGGTTTCACCGAAGAAAACTCGTTCCAGGGCGCCACGGTGATCGATCAAAAGGCGATCCAGGCCTTCCCCGGCGCCAACGGCGACATCACCACCTTGCTGCAA